>JAOUPZ010000396.1 GCA_029879595.1 Deltaproteobacteria bacterium
TCTATTTGGATGGAATTCCTGTCTTAACTGGAGTTGGTTTTAGTGGAGCGGCGGTTGATATCGACAGGATTTATATTTATAACTGGGTTCCCCAGTTTGTTTTTTACGATGACATCGTGATGTATTGAACTTCACTGAAACACATATCCTGCAGCTTGGTAGCCGGCACTTTTGGTGCCGGCTTTTTTTTTCAGGGAATCTGAGGTTGCTCAAGGGGGGCTTTGTCAAACCACTGCGGGAGCTTTGCCCTGAAAAAGGCTAGTCGTGTCGCTGCATTTCACGGGCTATGTCACGGGTTTTGATCTGCTCGCGCTTATCGTACTCTTTTTTGCCCCTGGCCAGGGCGATCTCCACCTTGACCCGCCCCCGCTTCCAGTAGACCCGGGTGGGGATGATGGTGAAACCTTTTTCGCGCACACGCTGCTCCAGGCGGCGGATCTCCTGCCGGTTCAGCAGCAACTTCCGCTTGCGCAGCGGCTCGTGGTTGAAGTGGGTGCCGTGTGAATATGGGGTGATGTGGGCATCCACCAGGAACACCTCCCCGGCAATGATGGAGCAGTAGGCATCGCCCAGGTTGATCTTGCCCTCACGGAGCGACTTGACCTCGGTGCCCTTGAGCTCAATCCCGGCCTCCAGCTTGTCCTGCAGGTGGTAATCAAAGCGGGCCTTGCGGTTGTCCACGATCAGCTTGGTGGCCTCGGGGGCGGGCGCATTCTTAGCGCCACTTTTCTTCTTTCCGGCATCCTTGGCCATGGGAGGGTAGTCCTGGTTTTTCGCAAGAAGGTGTTGCAGGTTTTCAGTTGTTTTTCCGCCGGGCCCACGCGGAGGTCAGGGCCTGCCCCTCTGCGTTTTTCGCCGTCAAGCCAAGCCGCCTCTCACAGGGCGTTGAGCTCAATCTCCCCCAGGGCGATGCGGCGCAGGGTCTCCGGATAGAGCCGGTGCTCGGTTTCCAGCACTCGTGCCTGGAGCGTCTCTGGGGTGTCACCATCCAGCACCGGCACCCTCCATTGGGCCAGGATGGGCCCCCGGTCGTATTCCTCGTCGGCCAGGTGCACGGTGGCCCCGGTTTCCTTTTCTCCCGCGGCTATCACGGCCTCATGCACATGAATCCCGAACATGCCCTGCCCCCCGTGCCTGGGCAGCAGCGCGGGGTGAATGTTCACGATCCGGCGGTGGTAGGTCCGCAGCATCCTGGGCCCCACCTTGCGCATATATCCCGCCATCACCACCACCTCCACGGCGTGGGCCTGCATGGCGGATGTCATGGCATCGTCCAGTTCCCCCTCTCCGGGATGGGTAACGGTGGACATGTGCAGTGCTGGTATGCCGGCGTTGCGGGCGCGTTCCAGGGCCTTGGCGCCGGAGTTGTTGCAGATGACCAGCCGCGGCTCGGCGGGCAGGTTGCCGGAACTGACGGCTTCCAGGATCGCCTGCATGTTACTGCCTCCGTGGGATGTCAGGAAGCCAAGTCTAAGCATAATTCCAGCCTTATCAATATTCCATGCCTGCCGCCCGGAAGAATCCCATAATTCCGCCGAGGAAAGGAATCAGTCCGCCGATGTCCCGGCCCCCTTGGATACGGGTTTGACGATAAACAAAAGGTCACCCTGGTTCACCGTCTGTCCGCTTTCAGCCAGCACCCTGGTGACGGAAAACCTGTTGGCCGGGTCAAACAGTTCCAACCCCTCGTTCTGGTTGTAGTCTGCCAGGGAGAGGTTCTCGAACACCTTCATGGCCTCAAGCAGGCACAGGGGGGCATTGACATCCAGCACATCACCCACAGAAACGAAGGGTGGATCGTCCGGGGTGGGAGAGGTGTAGAACACGCCCGTGCGGGGAGAAAGCACCTTGAGCTCCTCGGAGTTTTCAATGCGGATGCTTTCCAGGTTGATTTGAACGCCTGCCTGCCCGGTACGGCTTTCCATGGCGGCCAGGATGTCATTCAAATTGGCGCGGGAGAAAAAGCCCTTGATGAACCCGGTATCGTAGTCACCATCGTTGAACACCTTGTCGGCCAGGATGGCTTCCATCAGGGCGGTGTTGGTATACACGCCCTCCACGACAATATTCTTCAGGTAATCCCTGAGGGTCTTGATGACCGCCTCCCTGGTTTTTCCGTGGGCGATGATCTGCACAATAAGGCTGTCGTAGTATGGAGGTATTTCGTCACCTTCATCCATGGCGGAAATAAGCCTGATGCCGGGGTGCTTCGGCAGAACAAGCCTGGTGATCTTTCCCGGAGAGGGCACAAATCCCACACGGCCTTCCCGCTCCCTGACCATTCTCTCCGCATTGATGCGGACCTCCATGGCATAGCCCTTGGGCGATACCTTGATGTTCTTGATGGATTCCCCCTGGGCGATTTGTATCTGCTGACCCACGATATCCACCCCGGTCACCATTTCGGTCACCGGATGCTCAACCTGCAGGCGGGTATTCATCTCCATGAAGTACAGCCGCTTATCTACACGGTCGAATATGAACTCGATGGTGCCGGCGCCGATATAGTCGATGTCATCGGCAATTTTTTCAGCGAACTCCAGCAGTTGATCATACAGCGCCTTGGGGAACTTGTATGAACCGGACTCCTCCACCAGCTTCTGGTTGTCACGCTGTACCGAGCAGTCCCTCATTCCCAGAATTTTCGTATTCTTGTGTCTGTCCCGCAGCACCTGCACTTCAACATGCCGCATGGACTCCACGAATTTCTCAAGGTAAACATCGCCATTGCCAAAGGCGCCCTGGGCCTCGGCGCTGGTTTTCACGAACGTCTCACGGAATTCGTCCGGATCGTAAACCACGCTCATTCCCTTGCCCCC
>JAOUPZ010000397.1 GCA_029879595.1 Deltaproteobacteria bacterium
TGCAGGGTGTATTCATGCACCCAGGTGTTGATCTGCTCGGTGGTCACGCCGGGTTCGATCCGTCCGTTGAGCATGTCCAGGGTTTCCGAGGCCAGCCTGCAAGCGGCCCGGATGCCATCGATCTGTTCGGGGGTCTTTATGATGCTCCGGACCCGGTCTGATTGCAGGAACATGTCGGCCTGATCCTCGGCTGTTTCTGGGTTTTTGTTCCAGTCCGGAAAAGTCTGCGGGCTGCGGGCCGACTTCTGGTCCTGGTCCATGTGGCATTTCTTGTACTTTCTTCCGCTGCCGCACCAGCAGACGTCATTTCTTCCCGGACTTTTCAACGCTGCGGGCTGGTTCATCCTGATTCCGTGGTCTGATGGGCCGCCTTCCCTGGCCGCCGGTAATATCCTGGAAGACTGAAAGGGCGGGGATAGTCGCTCCGCAGGCTTTCCCTCCAGTATCCGCTTCGCCTCCGGGTGACTGCCGGCGCGGTAATCCGCGCCTGTCCATTTTTCACTTTACCAACGCGCCTGCTCAGGGGCAAGGCGTGGTGCTTTCCGGGATGTTTTCGCCTGAGCGGCCCGCTGCCGTTGATTTGCGATAATCCCACGGTTGTGTGAACAATCATTTTCAGGCGGATTTATTCGCGATGGGAAAAGGGAGAAACGAGGGGCTGGAAAAAAGGATATGGAAAACAAGCCGTCACCTGCTGGCGTTGTCCGCATGGCCGTGTTGTTTTATGTGCCCATGATGGCAAGCGGGATATTCGTCAGACCGCCGGGGACATTCTGGGTGCAGGATCACCGGAGCTTGCTGGCAGGGTGCGCTGTGGCGCTGGCGGGGGGTGGACTGGTGGTGCTGGCAAGCCGCCTGCTTATCCGTCGCACGGGCTGGGGCTGGTCCTTGTATTCAGAGTTCAGGAAGGCCCTGGGGCAAATGTCTCCGGGGCATATTCTGGTGCTGGCCCTGTGTTCGGCACTGGGAGAGGAGATATTGTTCCGGGGGGTGATTCATCCCCGCCTGGGATTGTTCTGGACGGCATTGTTGTTTGCGGGGCTGCATTTCCCCTTCAAGAAAGCGATGATTCCCTGGACGGGCTTTGCGTTTCTGCTGGGGTTGGCCATGGGCCTGCTTACGGATTTATCAGGTTCGCTCTGGCCGGTGATCCTGCTGCACTTCTCCATAAATTTCTTCAACTTGCATGATATAGTTGACCATGATATCCAGAATCCATCGGAACAAAATCAACAGTAATGACGTTTTGCATTATGAAGAGTGCGTTTTCCATATGAATCCTGTTTTTTAAACGGCGTTTGCCCCCCCTGCAAAGGAGGCTTTTTTTTAATTTTTTTTCATGAGCGGAAAAAAGTGATCATAAAAAAGCGTGGTATACGATTAATCTTTCCCCGGTTGCTGACAGCAACAATAATGATGGGACTTCTTTCCGGAGGCATTTCGCAGCTAAACCCCGGAACTGAAATCATTGGCCAAGCCTGGGGAGCCCTGTCGGAAAGGGCATTGCCAGAGTTTCCCGAGGCGGCCCCCCAGAGATGGGTCAATTCAAAGCCCCTGAAAAAAGCGGATGTCAAAGGCAAGGTTGTCCTGATCGAGATCTGGACTTCCACGTGAAGCAGCTGCATCCGCAGCTTCCCATGGGTCCATGGGGTCGAAGAAAAATTCAAAAATCAGGGTCTGGTGATCATCGGAATCCACACCCCGGAACAGGATCATGAAAAGAGGCGCTCCCTTGTGGAAGGGGCCGTGGAAAGGAACAAGATCAAGCATCCTGTTTTTATGGACAACGATTATGCCTACTGGAAGGCCCTGGGCAACCGGTTCTGGCCCAGTTTTTACCTGGTGGACAAGCAGGGATTCTTCCAGCGGGTGGGTGAGGGCGTAATGATTGAAGGCCGCAAGGAAACCCGGCGGATCGAAGAGGAAATCGCCCGATTGCTGGCCGAGCCCGCCAAGGACTAAAACCCGGCCTCCAGTTGTCCAAAGATTCCTCCCGGCCGGGGGGATAATCCAAATCGCAGCCGGGCTTCGTCCAGTCGCCCGGCCCGCAGCCCATCGTTATGCTTGTGGGCACCGTTCACCGACGCGTAGATATTGCCGCCGTAGAAAGCCAGGGCCCCTGTTCCCAGCACTGCACCAAGGCCCTCCCGTCCCTGGTTCCAGGCATTGGCCGCGGCATGAATGAACAGCGCGTTGACGAACAAAGACAGGAATCCCTCCCGGTAGCGTCCCACATAAAAGCTCCCCGTTCCCGGCACGATGGCGGACAGCCCCCCGGCCAGCCAGGGTGATTTAAGGGGCAGTGAATTTTCGGCGGCTTCATCGCCCAGGGCCTCCAGAAAGCCCTTTGCGCGGACGGTTCCCGCCCATTTTTCCGGGATGTTCCTGAGATCCTCCAGGGCCAGGGAGATGTTGGCCTGGCGCAAGGGGTAGGGGCGCAGCGCGTCAATTTCCAGCCGGGCCGCCGCCCTAAGAAACAGCAGTTCCCCTGCGATGGGTTTCCATTCCTCCCCGCCGAGCAGGCTGTCCAGGTGCGCCACCGCTGCCTGTGGTTCGCGGCCGTTTAAATAGCCCTCGGCGATGCGCAACTGGGCTGCTCCGCGCAGGGTGCTGCCCGGGAAAAAGTGAAGCAGTCGCTGGTATTCGCTGATCGCGCGGTAGTACTCCCCTTTGTCAAACAGGGCCTGGGCATATCCCCACAGGGCTTTCTCGTCCAAAGTCAGCTGGCCCGCATTCTTCCCCTGGGCCATTCCGGTGCCGGGCAGGCAGATAAACAGCCAGACCAGCAGCAGCAGTGATCCCGGAAAATATTTCCAGA
>JAOUPZ010000398.1 GCA_029879595.1 Deltaproteobacteria bacterium
CTGGGCCCGGGCCAGATAGAACCGGTATGCCGCGTTTTCCGGGTGCTGGTCGGAAAGTTCCTGGAGCAGGGGCACGGCCTCCTGGATCCGCCCTGTTTCCACCATGATCAGACAGCGGTAGAGCCGCGACTGGGGGTCGTCCGGCAGCCGGTTGAGCGCCTCCCTGAACAGGGCGTCGGCCTTGTCGAACTCACCCTTTTCAAACAGTTCCACGCCGCGGGTATATTCCTCCGGGCGCGTGCCGTCCTCCGGTTTTCCCATCCGGGCACGCAGGGTTTCCCAGCGGGCAAAAAAAGGCTCCAGCGCCCCACCCTGATAGGGCAGGGCCTGGGGGGGGCGGTTGATCCCCTTGAGAAAGGGGTTGATGCGCAGGGCGGTGCGCAGGCGCTCCGTGGCCTCGCCGGTGGACAGCCCGGCGCTGAGGCCCAGCACCAGGTGGGCCAGGGCGTTCAGGGGGTTCTTGATCCGGGCCACGGAGGCCTCGGTCTTGGCCTGATACTGCTCATCCAGCAGATAGTGCAGCTCGGCCTTGATCACCCCGCGGTCCGAATCCAGCGGCTCGGCCTCCAGAGAGGCCGTGATATGGCCCATGGCCTGCTGTAGCAGTTCCAGGCGCTCCTTGCCCGGGGGGGAGTGGACCATGGCCTGCTCCAGTCTGATCAGCGCGGCCTCCTCCTGCGCTCTGGCGGTCAGGCCCCTGATCCGGGCCAGGTCCGCCAGTTTTTTCAGGCGCTCTTCCCGCCGGGCCTCTCCGGACAGATCCACCGGCTGGGCCAGCAGGGAATACAACTGGCGGACTGAATCCCAGTTTTTCGGCTGTGCCGCCACCGCGGGGTGCAGGCCCGGCAGAAATGCGCTGTACAGGTGTTGCAGAATTTTTTCCAGGGTGTCCCGGGGCTGGTCCTTGAGCAGGCTTATTCGTGTTTTAAACTCCCCGCCCGGCAGCAGGTCTCCCTGGGGCCCTGCGGCCCGGATGCTTACTTCGACCAGGGAAAGCACCGAGCGGGTGCTGCCCATGATGAGTACGTCCAGGCCCATGGTCTTCAGCTGCCCGGCCTGGGGGAGCGCGTCCTCAGGCAGGCTCAGCTTGGTGGCCCACAGGCGCACCGCCTCCTGGTCCAGAACGAACATCCGGTTGCTCTTCAGAAAAGTCCGGCTGAGAACATCCTGGAAGTACAGCCCCAGCCAGTCCGGTTTTTTGGGCTGGCGCAGGTTTACCAGGGGCAGAACCCCGGCCTTGAGCGTTCGGTTTTCCGGTGGGGCCGCGGCCGCCGGCCGGGCTGCCGCAAGCAGCACCGGCACCAGCAGAAACACGGCTATGCGGTGGAATTTCAGAACGTATTTGGGAATATACTTGGGAATATACTTGGGAAAGCTCCCGGCCCTAAAAACACTCTGGGAAAAAAGGCGCAGTAACTTTTGGCAGGCCCATACCCGGCTTAACGGATGAAAAATGGCGGCCTTCGCATGGGTTCGGCCCGGCTGAGGACGAATTAACGCCCTTGAGCCTGGCTGTGGACACAATCGTTCCATTAAACGCACCGCTGAATCAGGACGGGTCTTTCGTTCGGCAATCCCGTATCCTCCACCCGCGGGGTTTTCTCAAATGCCGCACCGGGGCGTTCCTTCCTGCTTCCGGCATTATCTCCGGCGCAGTCGCGGCGGATTCACCGCCGGCGGTTCCCCGGAACCCGGGATACCCCGTGCTCCTTTCGGGGCAAAAGGAACGGCTGCTAATACTCCGACTCGTAGTCGCTCCAGCCCCGGGAGGGTCTGTCAAAACCCGTGGACATCCCCGTGTCGTTTTCTTCCCGTTCCATGGAGTTATTACCCATGTTGATACTGGCGGAGTCCAGGGTGCTGCTGATGGCCCCACGCATGGCCCCTTCCATGGAGTCATGCAGCGGTTCTTCCAGGGGGTCATCGTCCCGGGAGTTTCCCGAAATGCTGTCAGCGTTGATTTCGCTGTTGATTTCGCCGTTTGTTTCGCCAGAATCGATGGCGGGGGCGTCCTGGATATCCGGGGATGAGACAGCCTGACCGGCCTGTTCCATCTTGCTCAGCAGGTCCCGGAGTTTGTTTTCCAGCACCTGCCGTTCTTCCTTGAGGACCCTGATTTCCGAGCGGAGATCTTCTATGGTGTGAACCGCGGTGGATACGCGGTCTTCCAGTGCATTGATAAGTTCGTTTGACATGGCAACATCCCTTTTGACCATGAAAATTATCAGTATATCGTGCCCGTTTGCGCCAGACCGCCGACGGTTGACTCCCGCCGTTCTTCCCGTACGGTGTTGCCACCCGGGAGGCTCTTGCATACCGGCCCTGTGATTGTCCTGCTCCGGAAAATCCGTCTTCCGGAGTCCTTCCGCGTCCATATATGGACGTTCGCCTTTTCCGGCGGGCCCGGGCTTTTTGGCCCGCTTCCGCCGGGGGGCTCCCAACCGGGGAGACATTGCTCCTAAATTCCTATACCTTAATAAGAAATGGGGCACAATAAGGAAGACGAAAAAAGAACGAATTTTTAACAGTTCCGTCCGGCGGAACACACTGTTTTGATTTATTTGGACCCCGCCGGCCGGCGGAAGGAGATGCCGGGCATATGCCGACACAGATTTTTGCCCACCGCGGAAACGCCGAAGAGGCCCCGGAGAACACCATGTCCGCCTTCAGGCTGGCCGTGGAGGCCGGCGCCGATGGAGTGGAGTTTGATGTGCAGGCCACCCGGGATGGCGTGCCGGTGGTGGTGCATGATGAGCACCTGGGGCGGACCGTAGCCGGACAGGGCCTGGTCGCCGATCATACCCT
>JAOUPZ010000399.1 GCA_029879595.1 Deltaproteobacteria bacterium
CGGTGCTGTGCTGCCCGGTGCTGTGCTGCCCGGTGCTGTGCTGCCCGGTGCTGTGGCGTCCTGTGCCTGCGCCCGGGTGCTCCGGGCCGGGCCGGTGAGCGCCGCCGCCCCCAGAAGGGCCGTGGCCTTGAGCACCTGCCGCCGATTGTACGTCAGGCGGTCCGGCTGAAGCTGCCGTGTTGCGATTTCGCTTTCACCGGAGGCAGAGCTTCCCAAAAAACTGCCATTCTCATTCCTCCTGCGATTCCGGGCCTGGTTTAGCCCTTTGCTTTTCCTGGTCATACACCTCGCATGGATAGAGGCTGTTATCTTCAGAGAGGTCCGGCGATACCAGCTGCCTGGACAACGCCAGTGGGGTAAGCCTGCCTTTCTGCCTGGAATCCTGAAAATTCAGACGGATCGTGTTTCGGTTCAGCCGGATTTCGGAAAGGCCAAAAATAGTCCGCTGAAGGGCCTGCCTTTATTTATAATACACACAGGATAAGCTTTTCCAGGTTTCGTAAAGTAAAATCAGGGAAAAGCTGTCAGAAGGCATGGGGAGAACAGGGGGCTGGTGCAGCCCCCCTGTCACACAGGCAAGAATGATTTTAATACTCCATGTACATTCCGTCGCCCGGGCCGGAATTGACGTCCTTTATCATCTTCGTCCCGGCGGCCGTTCCATCACTGACCCAGGGCTCATAGCCAAAAGTCGGATCGCTGACACCCCAGTACAGCTTGTTGCCACGGGCCGTCAGCCACTCCGGATACCCCGGCAGGGCAGACACTTCCTCGGTCCCTGCGCTTGTGCCATCACTTTTATAAAGAGCGTAGGTCGCATCGCTTAAATATGCGATGAACATCAACGATCCGCCCACCACACGCAATCCAAACAGACTGCTCCAAGTCCCGGATGTAATCTCAAATGTTCCAATAGGGGAACCATCTGTTTTGAAAAGTTCGGCACCGTTTGGACTTGTGGCAATAAAGTATAGCTCTCCGTTGAACTCAACCAGATCATTAGGGGCAGAGCTGGTTGTTCCGAGATAAATATCGGTCACTAAATTCGTGCCGGCCGGAGTCCCGTCGCTAACCCAAAGCTCGAATCCTGCGGTCCCGTTATTGGCCCGGAAAAACAGCTTGCCCATCGCCTCAGTCAACAGGCTGGGACTGGACCCGGTTACCCCGGCAAAGATGTCCTTCAAAACATTGGTGCCTCCGGGGGTCCCGTCACTCACCCACACCTCCCAACCGTATGCGGCTGAATTGGCAGTAAAATAGCCAAGACCGTTAAATTCAATCCCGTTATTGGGGAGGCTTTGGGATGCTCCTGGATATATATCCATCACCAGCCCCGTGCCGCCGGCAGTGCCATCTGAGGCGAAAAGCTCTATATCGCTGGTTCCAGAAAGAAGGCCGGAAAACAACAGCTTGCCGCCACCACTGAAAAACCTACTTGGAACAACCTCAGACGGAGTGCCAGTAAAATCCTTGATCATTTCCGTTCCGATTTCCGAGCCATCCGTCCTCCAAAGCTCTCTTCCCTCGGTGGCTGTCTTTCCCTGGAAGTAATAATGTCCGTTCCAGAAGTAAATCTGGGAACCGCACCCATGTAGAGGGCCCGGGTTGATATCTTTCAGGATGGTGGTGCCAGCTTCCGTGCCGTCGGTTTTCCACATCTCACAGCCAGTGGCGTCCTCTAAGGCCGAAAAATACATCTCGTTTCCACCTGTGTAGAGGAAGTCGTACATTTCGGGCCAACTGCCTCCAGTTGGATTGATGTCCTTCACAATCTGGGTGCCCGCTTCGGTTCCGTCCGTCCGCCACAATTCAAACCCCGAGCCGGATCCGTCATCTCCGATAAAATAAAAAAATGGGGATGATTCCTTTGGGGAATCCTTCTTTTCCGCATTTCCGCCACAACCGGCAAAAAACAGGGTTAATAGCAGGGTTGAAACCAAAGCAGGTGTTGTTATTAGTGCACTCACAATACTTTGAGCTCTCATTATTCCTTCTCCATGTTTAATGAAAATCACTTCCCTTTAATTTCAATCAACCCGCCACTTCAAATGGGATGTGGCTGCTTTTATTTTTTCCCTTATGCTGGATATACTTCTGTTTTCTGACTAAAGATTCCAGATAAGCACAGCTGCCGGGGAGTGATGGGCTGAAAAAAAATCACTCCGCAGAAAAAAGCCTTAGGTTTTCCGGTCAAAGTCCCGCTGGAAAGAAAATCAGGTCATTGAATCAGGTTCAATTTAATCATAAAAACCACATAATGACAATGGCGCTGGATTTGAAATATCAATCTGAACGGGCCTATGGGGTGGCCTAATCCATCCGGCGGGGGCTGAGCAGCAGGGCGCGCTCCCGGGAGCGGCTTTCACCCACGGCGGTGACGTAGACTGCGGGCCGGTCAGTGACGGGGCACTCGGCCTGGCAGATGCCGCAGCCGATGCACAGGTCGGGTACGATGAACGGCTTGCGCAGCACCACCAGTTTGCCGAAAACGTCCTTGACCTCCTCCTCGCGGGTCTGGATGGCCTTGGGAACCACCGGGCAGACCTCCTCACAGACCACGCAGGGGATCTGGTTGGCCCAGGGCAGGCAGCGGGTTGTGTTGAGAAAGGCCGTGCCCAGCCGCACCGGCCCAGCCTGCCGGTGCGGGCCCAGGCCCATTTTTTCGGCCGTGGTAATGTGGCGTATGGCCCCGGTAGGGCAGACCTCGGAGCACAGGGTGCACTTGAGCTGGCAGTGGGCGATGTTGAACCGCAGCACCGGCGTCCACAGGGCCTCAATGCCCCCCTCGGCCAGGGTAGCG
>JAOUPZ010000400.1 GCA_029879595.1 Deltaproteobacteria bacterium
TTAAGTCGCTGCTTTATAAAGAAAAATTATACAGCAAATCAGCATGATAATCAATAATTACCCGAGCCGGAAAATGCATCATGCAGAAAATGCCAGTTTCATACCAAGGTCGCAGAAATTATTCCCCGGATCTTGAAAGAATTGCTCTGCCCCACGTCTGTAACAGACCCGACCGGTTTAATGGACAGCATATGTTCGGACATTGCGTTGGAGTTGTCGGGGATATTATTCTCATTTATGGGCAAACGATCAGGGAACAATGACTGACTCCATCCTCAATGACAGGCGACTTCAAACAAGGCGGCGTATCCAATGAATGCTGAGATATCAGGCGATGCCCTGAGATGGGAGACTGATAACGCCACTGTCTCCAGGAGGCAGTTTCTCGAGTTGAGGCACAAGGCGCTCATGCTGCTGCGGGAGCATTTCGCCTCAAGGGGGTACCTGGAGGCGGATACGCCGGTTCTTGTGCGGTGCCCCAGCCCGGAGGCCGTGTTCCAGCCCATTGCAGCCGGAGAGGGCCGGTACCTGATCACCTCGCCGGAGTTTCAGCTGAAGCGGATGCTGACCGGTGGGTTCGAAAGGATATATCGCCTGGGGCCTGTGTTTCGCGGAGGGGAAACCGGCGACCGGCACAATCCGGAGTTCTGCCTGCTGGAATGGTACCGGGCCGGGGCCGGCCTGGAGGAACTCAGCCGGGAACTGGCGGCCCTGCTGAACCGGCTGGCTCCCCTGGCCGACATGGCGGCCGGCTGGTGGAAGGCCCTGGCCGAAAGCTCACGGTTGCAAACCGGGGGAAACGCACAGGAAAAAACACAGGAAAAAACACAGGAAAAGGCCCGGCAAAAGGCCCGGCAAAAGATCCAGGCTCTGGAAGAACTGGGTTCAAAGTGCCGGGCCGCGGAACTGCCCTCGCTTACGGTGGCCCGGGCCTGCCGGGAAGCCCTGGGCATAGACATCCGGGGGGCGGAGCAGGGGGCGCACCTGCTGGAGGCGGTCCGGGGACTCCCCTTGGCCGGAGAGCTGTCCCCGGACTGGGATTTCACCGCCCTGTTTTCCCGGATCTGGCTGGAGGTGGAGCAGTCCCTGCCGGCCCACCCGCTGCTGGTCACCGAATGGCCCGCCCCGCTGGCCAGCCTGGCCCGTCTCAAGGAGGACGATCAATCTGTGGCCGAGCGGGTGGAGCTCTACGCCGGAGGACTGGAACTGGCCAACGGATTCGCCGAACTTACCGACCCCGCGGAACAGCGCCGGCGCTTTCAGGCTGACCTGCGGGCCCGGGAGCGGGCCGGGCTGGGACTGGTGCCGCTGGATGAAAAGTTCCTGGGGGCACTGGAGGAGGGGCTGCCCCCGGCGGCGGGGATGGCCCTGGGAGTGGACAGGCTGGTGATGCTGCTGGGCGGGGCGGACAGTATCCGGGAAGTTCTGCCCTTTGCCTGGGATGAGTTGTAGGGTGCCAGGGACCGACCTGCGCCGGAGGGTTTGTGTTCCACCCGCGCAACCGGGTATAAAACATGGGGAGGCCCCGGTCCGCCTTTTTTTTGTATCCGGGCGCAGGAAGCGCCCTGAGGCGGGGGAAACCGGGGAAACACGAGCCAAGGAGTATCCATGGAGGTGATTTTTCGCTTTGCCGGCGGGCAGTGCCAGCGGGCAGTGTTTTCAGTCAGGCTGATCCGACAAATTTTACCGGCTCTGGCCAAGGGCACTGTTAATGGCGCTGGAAATAGCACTGTGAATAGCACTGTGAATAGCACTGTGAATAGCACTGTGAATAGCACTGTGAATAGCACTGTGAATAGCTCTGTCCTGAAAGCCGTCCCGAGACATACAAGGAGCCTTGCTTTGGGTCTGGCTCTGAGTCTGGTTCTGAGTATGGCTTTGGGCCTGGTGATGGCCGCGCCCGGCCTGGGATGGGCCGCCGAGCCGCCCGGACAGTCGCACGGACAGTCGCACGGACAGCCTCTGGTAGTGATGCTGGACTCCGAGCCGGCCACTCTAAATCCGTTCCTGGCCACCGACGCCTATGGCACCAGAATCTCACATCAGCTGATCCATCAGTCCCTGGTGGGTGTGGACGAGCGCCTGGAGGTGGTGCCGGTGCTGGCGGAGAAATGGGAACGCCCCCGGCCCGAGCGGCTGGTGTTCACCCTGCGCCAGGGAGTGCGGTTTCATGACGGCTCGCCCCTGAAGGCCGGCGATGTGAAGGCCACCCTGGAAGCCTTCATGGACACGGCCACCGGCTCGCCTTACGGAGCCGTATTAAGGGAAAAGGTGGTGCGGGTGACGGCCCCCGATGACCGGCGGGTGGTGGTGGAACTGAAGGCGGCCTATTCGGACATCCTGTCGGATCTGATGGTGCCAGTGGTATCCGCGGCGACCCTGAACAAAGGTGGACCCGCGGCCCTGAGCGACCAGTCCCTCAATGGCACGGGCCCCTTCCGCCTGGCCGGCAGAAGCCCCGGCGAACTGGTGCTGGAAAGGTTCGAGGGCTATCACGGCGCGCCGGCTGGCATTGCCCGGGTGGTGTTCAAGGTGGTCAAGGACGATAACACCCGCCTGCTGAAGCTGCGCAAGGGGGACATTGATCTGGCGATCAACGTCATTCCCCTGGAAAAGCTGGCCCTGTTCTCACGTTCTCCCCTGAAGGAAAAGTACCGGGTGCAGGAACTGCCCGGGCTGTCATTCCAGTACCTGGGGTTCAATCTGGAACATCCGGTGCTGAAGAACAGGAAAGTCCGGCAGGCCATCGCCCACGCCGTGGATATGCAGTCCCTCAT
>JAOUPZ010000085.1 GCA_029879595.1 Deltaproteobacteria bacterium
ATCAGCAAATCCCAGGGGGCGGCCGACTTCAGCAGCGAGGAGGCGGAGCATATTGAGCGCAAGTCCAGGGCCTATCACCCCTGGCCCGGCTGCTATGCCTTCCTGGAGGGCCGCCGGCTGGGGCTGATCAGGATGGAGATATGCGGACAGATACCCGGCACCGCCCCGGGGGTGCTGAACCGGGACGGGACAGTGAACTGCGCCACCGGCGCGGTCAGACTGCTGGAGGTGCGCCCGGAGGGCAGGCAGGCCATGAACGTTGCATCCTTTCTGAACGGCCATCCCCAGGCCACCGGCAAGCCTCTCTTGCCCACGCCATCATAAGCGCTGCGCCGCGGATCAAAGCCACTTGCGGGCCAGCGGGCCCAGGCTGGAGTTGAAGAACTCCAGCAGCCGGGACGGCTTGTTGAGATCCGCCATGCGCCTCCAGCGCTCGAACTCACCCATTCCCCCCAGTTCCGGCCATTTGCGCAGCTGCCGGCGCTCCAGATCAAAGCCCAGCTTGGCCGCCGCCTCGTAGGCCAGCCAGTGGCACCAGCCCCGGGCGAAGGTGTGGAACGGCGATCTTTCGGAAAGATCGGGCAGGCCGTATCGCGTGGAGATATCCGCCACAGCCAGTTGCGCCACCATGTACACCACGAATGTCTGGCGGGTCATGCGCTTGAGCAGGAAGTAGCTCCCCCCCCGGTACAATACCGGGTAGGCATAACGCAGGAAGTCATCGATAAACTCAGGGGGAGCCAGGTCCGCATCCGTCTGCATGTCTCGCAGCGTGCGCCAGTCGCTCCACTGAACATCCTCCCCCGGAGGAGGGTTCATCCGGTAGTTTTGCAAAAACACGCGCAAGGGGGGAACCAGCGGCGCTGGGTCCATCCCTTCGGCCACAAGCTTGCCCCGACAGAACTCGCACTCATCCCCCAGCCCCGGCACGGGTTGCAGATCCCGTCCGGGAAACCGGCAGACAAAACACCGCCTGGCCTCGCTGAAGCAGGGCTTGCAGACATGCTTGTCGTGGTCGTTATAAAACGGCTCCTCCTGGGGAATGATCTCCGCGCAGAGATAGCATATCATGGTGCGCTCCCCCCGCCCGCTCCCTTTCCGGCCGGCAGCCCCCCCGCCGCCGGTTTGTTTGGCCCGGCGCTGGATTCAAGCCATTGTATCGCCTCATCCAGGCTGGTGATCCTCCCCTCCAGTTGTTCTTCAAAGGCTGCGTGCAACACCTCCCCCATGACCGGACCTTCAGTGAACCCCTTTTCCTTCAGGTGTCGTCCCTTGAGGATGGGCTCCGGCGGCCCTGCCCAGACCCCCAGACGGCGGGCCTGCTCCTCCAGCCACTCCCCTGCCGGGTAGGGAGGAGCGCCGGCCTGAGCAGGACTGCGGCACAGGTGCAGGGCATGAAAGCGGGCCGTATCCAGCCGCAGCAGAAAGGGCAGGGACTCACGCAGGGCCAGTCGCCGCACCTTGCCATCGGCGGGCAGAATACCAGGCGCGGCAAGGGGCGCTGCGCGTAGTTTTTCATACGCCGCCCCGTGTAGGGAGTATAGCCGCCCCGGGGTATCCAGGTCGGTAATCACCCGGATAACAGCCTTTATCATGCTGGTCGAGTTGGTAAGCCGGGACAGGAATCCGCCCACCATCCGGTCCGCTTCGCCCCTTTGTTCCGGGGGCAGGGACTCGATATGCGGGCTGGGCCCCATCAGGTGACACAGCGCGGCATACATCAGCACCAGATCATGCTCCTCGTCCCCCTCCCGGCGCAGGGCCGCCCGATCCATTGCTGCCAAGCTCACCCGCCAGGGTGTCACCCCTGATGGGGCTCCCTGTGGGGCCGGGTAGTCATGCAGGGCCTTCAACTCGGGAAAATAATGCATCAGCCCCAGGTCCTGGGCGTACTCCAGACCCGCGGAAGGGTGGGGTGACAGCAGAAGCAGCTTCCTGAATTCCTCCCAGATGCGCTCCTTGGGCAGCTCATGCAGGTCCTGCCGGCGACATATTTCCAGCGTCTCGGGAGCTATCTTCATGCCAAACCGGCCGGCAAACTGCATGGCCCGCAGCACACGGAGCGGGTCCTCCCCAAAGGCCTCGCCGACATGCCGCAATATGCCGCTCTCCAGATCCTGCCGCCCCTTGAAGGGATCAATCAGCTTTTTTTCCAAAAAGGCATATCCCATGGAGTTGATTGTGAAATCCCTGCGCGAGGCGGCCTCGCGGTAGGCCATCCGGGGATCGGTCCGCACCCAGAACCCCTTGTGCCCCTTGCCCACATTGCTTTCCCGCCTGGGTACGCTCACGTCATATTCAGCCTCTTCGGTGCGCAGCTTGAGCACCCCGAAGTGCCGCCCCACCGAATGCACGCCGCCAAACCTCCTGAGCACAGAGCGCACTCGGGGCAGCGGCAGGCCGAACACCTCCATGTCGAAGTCCTTCCCATGGGGTATACCCATCAGCATGTCGCGCACCCAGCCCCCCACCAGCACCGGACGTCCACCCTTTTCCCGCAGGGCTTCGCCGATACTGTATACCTCGGGAATCATCTGCATTCCTGGTTGTCCTGATATCAAAGG
Organism: Deltaproteobacteria bacterium; assembly: GCA_029879595.1. GTDB lineage: Bacteria > SAR324 > SAR324 > SAR324 > JACQKK01 > JAOUPZ01. Next base: position 2,565 of record JAOUPZ010000085.1, read on the forward strand.
CATGACGGCTGGATATTTTTTTTTACTTTCAGGCCCTCGGGCCCGTGGGTTTCATGGTTTTTTCAGTTAAACAGGGCCCGTTTTACTCCCCGGAAATAAACAATACACAGCGCGCAACTCCCGGTCTGGAGCCTGTTTCAACCTTTACTGTTCCAATATCGTCTTTTGAGTACCGATTGTAAAACTCCCCTTCATTCTCGTTGAGCCGGAAAAAAGCCTTGATTTTTGTAATACAATGGATATAATTATTCTATTGCTTATCCCGACACAGGCTGCTAGTTGTATTTTAGAGCCTACAAGGGAAGGCAATTTATTGTTTTTTTCATTGGACAACAAACCTCAACCCTGAGGGTGCCATAAAACCGGAAAGCCGGAAAACCTGTCTGGAAAGGCCGACTTCTGACATGGCAAAAGGGTTGATTTCTCAAAACTGGAGCAATTCCATGAAAAAAGAAATATCGTCACTGACGGGTGAGCAGGCTGACGCTTTAATAAGCGGGACATGGGGCCGTTCTCAGGAACGCGACCGGCAGATGTTGATTTTTATGATGAACACCGGCTTAAAAATCAACGAGTTTGTCAATCTTAACATCGAGGATGTCTACACGGGAAAAAGGGTCAAGAAGACCTTGATGATCCCCGGCGAGGGCAAAAAAAGCGAACGCAAGGTGCCCATGAACCGGGAAGCCCGCGAAGCCATTGCCGTGATTCTGGACTACAACCGCTGCCAGGAGATTGAATTAGGCCCACAGGACCCTCTGATAATCAGCCGGCAGAGAAACAAGAAGGACGGTTCCCTGCGTATTACTCCGCGCCAGGTACAGAGGATCGTGAAAAGCCTGCGCGAGGATGCCCGGCTGGGCTTCAAGACCACCCCGCAGACCCTCAGGCACACCTTTGCCAAGAACCTGCTGGATCAGGGCCAGGACCTGAAAACCCTGCAAAAGCTGCTAGGTCACCGTTCCATAAAAACGACCCGTGATCTCTATGAGAGTATGGGAGGGAACTGACCGGTCATAGGTAGCTTTCTCAAAACGGCTGGTGACCGGGAATACCTGTATCTTTAGGAAAGGGGCCATTGCCACCTTTCACGCACCCGAGGCAGTTCAGGCGTATTCATTTGATACGTTTGATTTATCAGGTTCAGGATATACGGCATATCCCGGTGGTCAGCGGCATTGTTTTTGAGCCCGGCTCGATGACAAAAGCCAGTGAGCCCCTGCCAGGACTGGCAGGGGTTTATGCTTTCGTGCTCGGGTTAGCACTTCCCGGCCCCGCTGTTCTCCAGACACCCCATCATCCTGCCGTTGCGACTGCTTCCTTATCGTTGTTAGAATTTAAGTAGGGGGCTTCCCTTGTGCAGGGGGGCGTCCCGACCCGGCGGTGAGTCGGGCAAAATAAGCAGGCGAGAGTTGTCCTGGAATTATCTAGCGAGGGCTGCCATGAAGGTCGAAAACCTCAAATGCTGGCACTGCGGAAGCAGTCTTGACGATATTCCACAGCCTATTGGCCGCCGCGAGGAATGCCAGAGCTGCGGATCCTGGCTGCACGTCTGCCAGCAGTGCGAATTTCATGATCCTGCCGCCAGCAATTCATGCCGGGAACCCATGGCGGGAGACATCAGGGACAAGGAGTCCGCCAACTATTGTGATTATTTCCGCCCCCGTGGGGGGCTTACCGCCATGTCTGATCCAGCGGCGGCCATGGCCAGGCAACGCCTCAATGCCATTTTCGAAGGAGGCGCCAAGACTGGCTCAGCCAGGGCGGGGCAGGAAGCACCCGCCCCCGGTACCGCGGCAGACCGGTCAGAGGCTGATGACGCCAGGAAAAAACTCCAGGCGGTCTTTGGCAAGGACTGATCAGGTAGTATCTTCCCATGTTTTGCCGGCAGCCGCCTGATCAGGAGTTGCGGGGAGGAACTGACCCTAAGGCCGAACCAAGCTGTCCTTTAAATAATACTTCCATTACCATCAACACAAAAAAAAAGCCCCGCCAGTTCGGCAGGGCCTTTTCTTCGTCCGCGCCCCCAAGAAGAGGCGAGGTTTATATCAGTCCAGCGTGACTTCGATGATATCGCTCTTGAAGTGGCTGTCCTTGTCGGTATTGTTGTGCAGTGAAATACCCATGATGTACTTCTTTTTCTTATCGGCAAACTGCACGTCATTAGCGGCATCGGCGGTCTTGAGGGGACGTGATATCTCCAGGGTCCACTTGCCGTCCTTCCATACACCCTTGGCGGTAATATCACCCCGTGAGCCAGCAGGCTTTTCCAGAATGTCGGCCGGGGCCGTGTTGCCGCCGGAAAAGGGCTTGGTGTTGCTTTTCAGCATGACGTTGCCGGAACCACTGGCGGGTGAGAACTTGGGCTTTCCACCCTCCAGATTGGGCTTGTTGCCTCCGCTGGTGGCTTTATCCGGAACGAAGGGAGTGTTCACTCCATCCACATTCTGAGGTTTTTCGCCCATATGCAGGTCATCCATGTAACCCAGGGGGTTGGTAGTATTGGAGCCCCAGACCCACAGATCTGCCACTTCCTTGGGTGAGTTGGTGTTCATCGCGGCGGCCTTGCCCCCCATGGCCTCATGGCAAACCTGGCGGCAGCCCTTCTTGTCAAACTTGTCAACATTGATATCCCAGAAGATGTTGACCGCGTCCTGGTTGCCTTTCTGACGCTTCCAACCGCCGGCGTTCTCTAAAGCGCGGTTCATGCTCTCATCCTTGTCCGGCCACTGCAGCAGGATGTACAGATTCTTGCCATCGTGAATCATCTTGGCATCCATCATGACCTCGCCTTCCAGGTCCACCTTCACCCGGCGGCCTTTGTTCCATGCCTTGTCGGCTTCGCCGTCAATCTTGGGCGCCTCTGTTACTTTGGGCACCTTGAATTTTGACTTCTTGGCGAAAACGCTGTTGACCGGCAGCAGCAGCAGCATTGCGGAGACAGCGATCAGCATTGTGGTTATTTTATTGATCTTCATAAAGCTCTCCTTATGGTTTGTTCTCGTTGGCTTCCGGGGTTTACAGACAGCGGGCCGGCTTGTTGCCGGCCCGCCTTGCTTGAATACATTCAGACCGTTAGTTGCTAATGCTGATCAGAAGTTCATACAGGTCGCGCATGTCAGTGTTGGACATGAGTGGCCAGCGGACTTCCTTTTCAACCATTTTGGCATGAATGGCTGGGGAGTGATTCCAGATGGCCGTGAACACCTGGAACGGACCTGAAAACGTGGATTTCTTCAGATCGGGCCCGGTGGTGGCGGACGTGGAACTGTCGATACTGTGACAGGTGTCGCATTTCTTTTCATTGAACACCTTACGTCCGTTATCGGCTTTTCCGGGTAGATCGTTGAAGTTGAAAAAGTAAATATAGCTTATCAGGTCGTTCATTTCCTCAGGCTGGAACTTGGGGAAACTCACGTTCTCCTTCTTCATCTCATCCCACATATTGGTGCTGTGATTCCACATCTGGCTGAGAATCTGGGATTGTGTACCCCTCAGGTTGGAATCAGCAAAGTCTGGCGCAGCCTTATTGGTCTTCCCAGAAGAATGGCATTTGGTGCAATTTCTGTTCTTGAACAGTTCCTTGCCCTGCACGGGGTTCCCCATACGCACCATCCGGTGCTCCAGTTTTTCGCTATTGCCCTTGGCCCTGATGAAAGCAAGAATATCCACCACGTCCCGCTCCATGAATTCCGGGGTAGGGACGCCGTTTTCCTTTTGCTTGGCCTGCATCTTGGGGCCGCTGTTCCAGATTCCGGCTGTGATGTACGGCGCGGCGAACAGTGTCTGGTACTTGTCCAGTTCCGGGCCGATATCACCGCCCCGGCCACCCACCGCATGGCAGCGCACGCAGCCTTTTTCCAGGTACAGCCTCTCTCCCAGTTCGGCGTTTGGCTGGCCTTCGAAATACTTGAGGAAGTATATGAACTGCACCAGCTTGCGGCCCTGGTCCTCGGTAAGCTCGGTCCATTTCATGCCATGCTTAACATAGGCCTCCTGCATGCGGGGCAGGTGGTTCCACAGACTGCTGGTGATATCGGAAAAACTGTTTACGTTGATTTCTCCCAGGTCAGAACCAATGGTCCCTCCAATTCCTTGCACCGAATGACACTTGGGGCAGCCCAGTGAGAAAAATACCTCCTGACCTTCCAGAGGGTTCTCAGGCAGGTACCAGTCTTCACCCTCAGTGGCGCTCAGGGGTGAAACAAAAACCCCAGCGGCAATTAGCAGGGTCAGGATCATAGTCAGCAGTGTTTTTTTCATTTCAAATCCCTGTTGGGTAAAATCTGATTGCAGTTTATTTTTTCTCTTCTTCCCTTCCCAGCGTAATGCCCCAGAAGACGTAGTTGAACAGGCTCAGCAGGAACAGGAATATGGGAACCGCGATAAGGGAAATAGCGATGGAAGCGCTAAATACGTCCTGCCATACCCATGAGTTATAGATGAGCCTGGCAACCCATCCGATGATGGAAAGGGCAAACATGGAAAACCCGATAACCAGCGCTAACTGGAGTTTTTTTACCAGTGGGCTATCCGGCTCAGCAGCGTGATGTATTTTACTCATGTTTCAATCCGTCGTTTTGTTTTTGCCGAAAAGTTATATCGTCATGCCCGGCTCGTGGCCGGGCGCCGTTTTTAATCCAACCGTCCCTTGCCAGGCGTGTAGCGCCGCAGCCTTTCCAGCACGATATTCTCCGTATCATCGCGTCCTTCACGGACCTCGGTGATGGAGACCATGGGAAAGAGTTTGCTGAACAGTACGTACACCAGGGCAAAGAGCGCGAAGCATCCCACCATGATCCCGATTTCGATGATCGAGGGGGCATAGTGCCCATGCTCGTACTGGTGCAGGCGCGGATTGGCCAGCGTGGGGATGATGATGATGAAGCGCTCCAGCCACATCCCTATGCATATGAAGACAGAGGCTATTACCGTTCCTTTGATGGTGCGGAACCTGTTTATGGCCAGTATGGGCAACGGTATGAAAAAGCACGATATGACCATGGCCCAGAAATATGGTGAGTACGGGCCTCCCCACTTGCTCATGAAGACCCTCATTTCATCGGGCTCGTTGCCATAGAAGGCCGTCAGGTACTCCGCTCCGGTGAAGTAGAACCATAGAATGGTCATCACCAGCATGATCAGGCCCAGGTAGTTGAAGTGGATGGGCTGCAGGTAGTCCTCCAGTTTCAGCACCTTGCGCAGCACGGCCATCACGATCAGCAGCATGGCTGTGCCCGAGAAGATGGCACCCACCACAAAGTAGGGCCCGAAGATCGTACTGTGCCACATGGGCTGCACGGTCATGGAGAACACAAAGGAGACCACCGTGTGCACCGATACGGCCACCGGAACAACCAGCACGGCCATCATGGCCAGTGCGCGTTCCAACACATGGTGTTGCCTTTCCGTGCCGATCCATCCCAGGGCCAGGGTTCCATACAGGACCTTGCGCCAGCCGCCATCGCAATTGTCGCGCAGGATGGCCATGTCTGGGATCATGGGAATGTACAGATACACCGAGCTTGCTGTGAGATACGCCGTGATGCTGGTGGCGTCCCACAAAAGGGGCGACTGGTACCTTCCATACAGGAACATGTTGAGAATCCTGTCCGGGCGGCCCAGGTCGATGAGGATGTTCATTCCACCGATACCCAGCACCGCCACGGTGATGACCTCGGCAATGCGGGTTACCGGCCGGCGCCACTCCGCCTGGCTCAGCCGCAGGATGGCTGAAATCAGCGTACCGGCATGGCTGATACCGATAAAGAACACAAAGTTGATGATGTAAAACGCCCAGGAAACCGGGAAGTTCATCCCGGTGACGCCAAGGCCGGAGTTGAACTGCACTATGTAGCTGATCAATCCCCACAGCACCAGTGTCACCAGCACCGCGACTAAAATGTAGTAGTTTTTCGTAGTCTCGAAGATGGGCTTCATCAAAACGGCGTCATCTTCTTTTCGCCAATCAGTCCGGGCCATATCACTTGCGCTCCGTTAAAAATACAACCTTGGGTTTAGTTCCCAGATCCTTCAGTAACGTGAAGGCCCTGGGGCTAGCCGTCAACTGGGCGGCCTTGCTCTCCGGGTTATCCAGATCTCCGAATGTGATTGCCTTTGAAGGACATACATCCGAACAGGCCGTGGTAAACTCGCCCTCCCTGACGCTCCTGCCTTCCAGTGCGGCCTTGTCCTTGAGTTTCATCAACCTGTGATGGCAGAAGGTGCACTTCTCCACCACGCCCTTGGGCCGGACGGAAACATCGGGATTGGTGCGGCGCTTACTGGATTCAGGCTGCCATTCGTAATATGGATACCAGTTGAAATACTTTGCGGTGTACGGGCAGCCGGCCACACAGAACCGGCAGCCGATGCAGCGTCCGTAAACCTGCCCAACGATACCCTCATCGTTGATATAGGTAGCCCGTACCGGGCACACCTTAATGCAAGGCGGGTTATCGCATTGCAGACAGGGCCGCGGAAGGAACTGGGTTTCCGCATTGGGAAACTCTCCATGGGTCTCGGACAACATGTGCATCCATGAGATGGCCCTGCTCTTGCGGAATTCCTCGTGCTCGATGAACGGCACATTGTTTTCTTCCTGGCAGGCCACCACACAAGCCTGACAGGCCGTGCATTTGTCCAGGTCAATTACCATACCCCAGCGTGGCATTATCTTCTCCCTGTCAAGCTTTCATCAACCGCACCCGGGCCTGGTTCCAGGCCTGATATCCACGGGATGGGTCATCTGAAAAAGCAATTACTGTGTTTGGGTTTGCTCCCCGGTCCTTGGCCCACCGTCCATAGGCGGTATGGCCCTGCCCAAAGGGGATGTTCAATATTCCTGGCTGAGCACCTTTAAGTATCTTGGCCTTTACAACTATCCGGCCTTTCGGTGATTCCAGGTGCACCATGTCACCATCGGTAATTCTGTGCTGCGCCGCGTCGGTGGGGCTGATTTCCACCCAGCTTTCCCAGCCGCTGTTGACCTGCACCGAAGCATTCTGCTGCAGCCAGGGCTGGTTGGCGCCCCTGCCGCCGGGCATTGAGCCCAGCTTGTAGGAATTGAGCACAAACGGATAGGCCTTGGTATCTCCCTGCGGTTCCTGGTTTTCGTAATGCGGCAGGAACAACTGATCGCCCTTGGCCTGTATGCCGAGCTTTTGTGCGTACTGCTGGATCTGTGCATCTGAGTTTCCGCCGGCCTTTTTGGCCATATCCTTGCGGAGAGTCTGGGAATAGAACTCAAACTTGCCCGAGGGCGTTTTGAAAAGCTGCCGGGGGCCCGTGAAGGTATCCTGTGAATCCCACCAGGCACCCTTGCGGTTAAGCTCTTCCCAGAAATCATCGTATGACTCAAAGATCTCCCTTCTCAGTCCCTGGCGGCTCAGCAGGCTCTGGAAGGCTTCCCGCTGTTCATCCATGATGATGTTCCCACGGCCGGACTCGAAGAGCCCCATGGCCTTTTCATAAAGGAGTTCATCCATGGTTTCCCAGGGGAAGGCGGCCTCCATTGATTCTCCCAGTCCCTTGGCCAGCGTCATCAACACCACCTCGGTTTGTCGGGTGTCATGAATGGGCTTGATGGCGGGGCGCCCCAGGGTGAAGGACGTGAATCCGGCGATATGCGCGGTCATGTCGGCCTGCCAGCGCTCCAGGAAGGTGGAGTCGGGCAGCACCAGGTCTGCCTGCATCGTTGTTTCATCCAGGAACGGCGAGAAGCTGACGATGAACGGCACCTTGTCCAGTGCGGCCTTCCACTTATCGCTGTTGGTCTGTGAGAACAGCGGAT
>JAOUPZ010000401.1 GCA_029879595.1 Deltaproteobacteria bacterium
ACAACAGGCATGGCCAGTACGCCACTCCCCGGGAACGCGCAACCAGCAAGGTATCCTATGAGCGGGTGATGGCCGGACTGGCCAGTACGCTGCCCGCCGATGCCATCATAACGGTGGACGCGGGGAACTTCTCGGGATACCTGCAGCGCTACCACAGCTACCCCGCGCCGGAGTGCCTGCTGGGACCCACCGTGGGTGCCATGGGCTACGGGCTGCCCGCGGCCATTGCGGCCAAGCTGGCCTTCCCTGAGCGGGTGGTTGTGGGCACCAGCGGAGACGGCGGGTTCCTGATGACCGGTCAGGAGCTGGCCACGGCGTGTCAGTATGGCGTACCCATTATTCACCTGGTATTCAACAACTTCTCCCTGGGCACCATCCGCATGCACCAGGAACGCTCCTACCGGGGGCGCGTGCTGGGCACGGAACTGGTCAATCCTGATTTCGCGGCCTATGCCAGGGCCTTCGGCGCGCTGGGGTTCACCGTGCGGAGCTCGGATGAGTTCCTGCCCGCGCTGCGGGAAGCCCTGGCCGAAACCCGGTCCGGGCAGGGCCGGCCTGCCGTGCTGGATATCCACACCGACCTGGAGCATATCTCCATGGACCACACCCTGGACGACCTGCGCCGGAATCGCTGACCCGGGGCCCGCGCCCCGCCATCAGAAGGAGCGGGAAACCTCCAGGGCCGCCGAAGAGCCCCACATCCGGGGCTTGGCGGCTCCGGCGGCCGAGTAGTCATCAACCCGTGACCCACCCAGCACAACCACATCAAACAGGCTGATGTTCAGCCCGGCGGCCCATCCGCCGCCCAGCAGGTAGTCTCCCCCGGCCTTGATCCGAATCCCCTCCATGGTGTACCTGCGGGTTCTGGTTGCACCGGCAGCAAACAGATAGTCATGAATGGTATATTCCATTTCTCCGGAAAACAGACCCACCCCCGCACCAAACAGCAGCGGCCCTGACCGGCGGACGTACCGTAAGCCGGCCTCGAAAAGCGTGCTCACACCGGAGGCCGGCTCCTTCACCCCCCGCTGGCCCGCTTCATCCGGCATCAGCACCGTACGCACTATTCCCCGCTCCATCCCCAGATCCAGCAGGACAAACTGGGAGCCGGACTGTATCAGGGGATGGGAATAGGCAAGGGCGAAACCATACACCCTGATCTCCTCCCATTGGCCGTCCCAAGTGCCCGGCGCGCTGTTGTCGCGGGAGTTGGCACGGAAAAAGGACTGGGACACCGGCACGACGGTCAGCGCCGGGAACACCCCTCCATAGGTGGCCTCTGCCGTGACCTCCTCGTGGGTTACGCTCTTTTTGGGGAAGCGCGGCACAGGGGCCTTGTCCTCCTGTTCCCCCGGGCCCGGCCCACCTTGCTGTGACCCCTGTGATGGCCCCTGTGATATCCCCTGTGATGGGCCCTGCGGGGAGCTATGCGGGGAAGTCAGCGCTGAACCTGGCGGAGAGCCGGGTGCGGGAGCGGGAATCCTTGCCCCGGGCCGCCTGACCGGACCTGCCAGGGCCTCCGGCGGCTGTTCCGGCTCATCCCGGACCGGCGCGCCCAGCCGTGTCAGCAGTTCGGCGGGGCCCTTCCTTACCATCCCCACCAGCGGCCCCACATGCCGATAGGAGACCTGGCGCTCAATCTTCTTCTGGGAAACCGACACCACATAGGCCCGGGCCTTCCAGGTGCCCGTGCCCGCACGCTCCAGCGTGGATACCACGACCCAGTCCACCCCCAGCCCCCGGCCCACCTGCACAGCGCAGTCCAGGTCATCACATCCCTTGCCTACCCGGGCGTTCTGATGGCTCTGCACCCATTCCCTGACCACCAGTGACCACTCCGGGGAACCGGAAAACGCCTGATACAATCCCGCGGTGAAGTCGGTGGCAATCTCTGCGGGAACATCGTCGGGCACGGTCTCCAGCAGGGCAGCAAACCGCGGCGGAGCGGCCTGAACACCATAGCCGGCAGGCAGCCACTCCAGCAGGAACACCGCCAAAAACACCGCCATAAATAAGGTAAGGGCGGCCCAAGGCCCCGCCCCCCTAGCCCCGGCGGGCCTGATAATGCCACCCTGGGCGCTGATTTTCTGGTCGGAACGGTCTTTGAAAAACAAAGTTTCCCCTGATTCAATTCAGGTTAAAAAGGCAGGACACAACTCAGAACCCCAGACCGAGGTACAGTCCCGTCTTGTGATAACCCCCTCCCGGTGAAATCCCCCTGCGGGAATATTCACTGATCCGCGAACCCTCCAGGGCCAAGGGAAGCCCCAGGCGGAAGAAGAATCCGGCATTGCGTGAAACCCCACCGGCCGGGCCGCTGTTTTCAAAATCCAACATAACACCCAGGTGAAACATTTTCAGCACCAGGTCCCAGGATTCACTCCCGGAGGCGGCAAAAAGCGCATCCTGCATCCGGTAGCGGCCCTTCCACCAGGACAGGCCCACCTCCAGGGCCGTGCTGAGTTCCTCCGCCGCACTGAATACATTGCTCCAGAACATCAGGGAGGCCCCGGCTGCGGTATAAGTTCCCTCCGGGTCGCCGGGGCCGTCCAGCCTGTACCCTGTCTCTCCCGTGTACTCGTACTGATCCACGGAGGTTATCAGTCCCCCTCCCAGTTCCAGCCGGACCGCCAGATCCATCCCCAGGCCCATCCTTTTTTCCAGCACCCGTTCATGGGAAACCCACAGCCCGTGCCATGACAGGTACTCCTCCAGCAGATCCCTGGAGTCGGCCGTCCCCGGAAATGCGGTCAG
>JAOUPZ010000402.1 GCA_029879595.1 Deltaproteobacteria bacterium
TCCACAGGGACCATTTGGGTTTACTGGGACCGGTGTCTCCGGTGGTTCCGCTGCCGTTGCCGGTGATCATGGTGCTATTTCCGACTGGAGCTTCCACCCGGCTGAGCTTTGCCGCAAGCCTGGTGATATTGTCCCCCAGGAGTTCGATAAATGAGCCCTTGTGCAGGATGTTTTCAGAACGCTCGATTTCCGCGGTTTCCACGTTTATCATCTGGACGTTCAACTGGAAGGCCCCCCCCAGCGAGGTTATCCTGCCGGTTACGATGAGTTGCACATTGAGGAGCTTTCCGACCTTGGCGACAGCGCCCGCATCGGTCATTCCTCCCTGCTGGAAGGCGAGTTCCTCCATCACCTTGTCGGTTTGGGCCCGGTCCAGCACCACAAATTTGCCTATGTTTACCAGTTCGCTTCTCAACTGGTCGGTGACAGCCACTGACTGGGCGTTTGAAATCTGAATCCCCTCGAAATCAAGGATGGCCACGCGGGCCTTTTTTTCCTGTGCCTGAGCTACGCCAGCAGGTGCCAGCGCGCCAATGCCAATGGCAAGTGCGACCACCAGAAGAGCCGTTATTCTTCCCCGGCAGCTGTATTTTCGCTGTCCTGTCAGGTTGGCTGAGGTCGTCATCTGGAGATATCCCCCGGAGGGCCGTCCATAGTTCCTTGTTTTCATATGATATATCTTATTCCTTTGTTTAATCTGCCCCGTGATTTTTTCAACAGTCCTGTTCCCGGTTCAACTGTTTTTTAAAGTAGTCATGTATCTTGGTCCCCGAGAATGTTTCAGGTACGCAAGGACTCTTACTCACTTGTAATTACTTTGTATTTACACGCTGGCTGGGGACTGAAAAACTGAGGTCATTCTACCCCCGGAAAAGTGAAAATACAAGAGGGCGGGGCAGCCGGAGGGGGGCTTGGCAGCCCCCCGGTGTTTTTTTACCGGCCACCGGGAAAAAATGGCAGACCCGGCCTTCGGGTCGGGGTAATATTCAATTTTGGGCAGAAAGCCAGAATAAATACGGCAAACAGCTATGGCAGGCTGCATGGCAGGCAATATGGCGCAAGATGAATGATCCCCTGATGAAAAGTCGCTGGACGGTGGTGCTGGGTGCGCTGGTGGTGCAGCTCATCCTGGGCACGGTATACGCGTTCAGCGTATTCGTTACCCCCCTGGAGCGGGAGTTCGGCTGGGACCGGGCCACCACCCAGTGGGCATTTTCCTTCGCGCTGGCGGCCTTCGCCCTGGTAATGATTCCCGCGGGCAGGCTGCAGGACCGCATCGGGCCGCGCCGGGTGGCCATGATCGGCGGCGCGCTGCTGGGGCTGTCGTTCATCCTGGGTGCGCTGCTGGTCAGGGGAGAAAGTCCCTGGATTCTATACCTCACCTATGGCGTGGTTGGCGGCGCGGGAATCGGCTTTGGCTATGTGTGCCCCATCGCGGCGGCCGTGAAGTGGTATCCGGACAAAAAGGGGCTGATCACCGGGCTGGCCGTGGCGGGCTTCGGAGCCGGAGCGCTCTTCGTCACCGGTCCGGCATCCGTGCTGCTGCTGCCCCCTGCGCCGGGGGGGGAGGGCCTGGGGCTGTCCGAGATACTGCTGGTGGGCCTGGGCCTGGGTGACGGGCAGGCCTATGGCATCGGCTGGCGGGCGTTCTTTGTATTGCACGGACTGGTCTGTGCGGTGGCGGTCATCGCCGGGGCCATGCTGCTGCGCAATCCGCCGCCAGGCTGGCAGCCGGAGGGCTGGACGCCGCCGCCGAACAGAAAGGCGCCCCCCGAATGGGACTGGCATGCCGTGTTGAACTCGCCCCTGGCCATGATGCTGTGGATGGCTTTCATCCTGGGGGCCACCAGCGGCCTGATGGCCATCGGACAGTGGGAGCCCATGATGACGACTGTTATGCGGGGGCAAAGGCTGGCCCCGGACTGGCTGGGGGGATTGGGCCGTTACCTGGAGCCGGTGGGAGTGCTGGCCGTGTTCAACGGCCTGGGCCGGGTGTTCTGGGGCCGGATCAGCGACCTGCTGGACCGCCCCCGGGCCATGATGATGATGTTCCTGGCGCAGGGGCTGGCCTTCATGCTGCTCGCCGGCGTATCCACACCCTGGGGGGTGTTCCTGGCCAGCGCCTGGGTGGGCCTGAACTTCGGGGGCAACTTCGCCCTGTTTCCCACCGCCACCGCGGATTACTTCGGCATGCGCAACTTTGGCGTGAACTACGGCCTGATTTTCACCGGCTACGGGATAGCCGGGGTCATCGGTCCGGTGGTGGGCGGGGTGCTGTTCGATGCCACCGGGCAGTATCTCATACCCTTCGTGTTTGCGGGAATACTCAGTTTCATGGCGGCGGTGTGCTGCATCCTGATCTTTGAACTGGCCCGGCGGGGGGACTAGGATCTGTTGGGCCAGGCTCTTATTGACCAGGCTCCACCTGATTAGCCGGAATATATTCAAAGGGCACCCCCCTCACCCCGAATGGTAGCCGCGGACTCCCGCCTGTGCGGGAACCCCCGCTGTATTTTTTCCTCATGGCAAGGTAAAATGTATGCCTTGATGATACAGCCCCGCCGGGTGCAAAGTCAGACCTGCAAGGGCTGTCTGGCCAGGGATAACTGCAAAGGCTCCCGGGCCAACTAAGGTTAATCGATTTCATAGGAAAACCATGCGGAAAATGAGCAAAAATAAACTCTGCGGTGCTGTTTCGGCGGCATTGGCTGTGTTCATGATTTCTCTTTCAGCACCCT
>JAOUPZ010000086.1 GCA_029879595.1 Deltaproteobacteria bacterium
TACGCCACCAAGGAAACACGGACCACGGTGCGCCTGAACCTGGACGGAACCGGGCAGGCCGAGATCGGCACGGGCATCGCCTTTTTCGACCACATGCTGGAACAGCTGACCTTTCACGGGCTGTTCGACCTGAAGCTGGAATGCCGGGGAGACCTGGAGGTGGACGGCCACCACACCGTGGAGGATGTGGGGATTGCCCTGGGCCGCGCCATCGACCAGGCCCTGGGCGAGCGTACCGGCATCAGGCGCTTTGGTGAGGCCCATGTCCCCATGGACGAAACACTGGCCCGGGTGGCGCTGGATTTCTCCGGCCGTCCGGAGTTCCATTTCCAGGGTTCGTTTTCAGGCCCGCGCGTCGGCGAGATGGACACCCAGCTGGTGACGCACTTTTTCAAGTCGCTGGCCATGGCGGCCCGATTGACCCTGCACATGGCTCTGCTGTACGGTGAGAATGATCACCATAAGGCAGAGGGCCTGTTCAAGGCCCTGGGCCGCGCCCTGGACCAGGCCCTTACGGCGGACCCCCGCCGGCGGGGGGTGAGTTCCACCAAGGGTACGCTCTAACTGAGCCAACGCAACAAGGGCCAACGCAACAAGGGCCAACGCAACAAGGGCCAGCGCTAACAGGACACACTCTGAACAGCCACACCCTGCAAGGCCGCACGGCCGGCAGGGCGGGCCCGCCCGACATCCGGACTTCCAGACAACGAGCAGCATGATCCTTATTATCGACTATAACGTCGGCAACCTGTACAACCTCAAGAACGCCCTGGACTTCCAGGGGCTGGACAACCGCATCGTCACCCGCCCGGAAGAACTGAAAGGGGCTACGCACATCATTCTGCCCGGGGTGGGCGCATTCAGGCCGGCCATGGAGCACCTGCGCGAGAACGGCATGGACCAGGCCGTCCGGGAAGCGGTGGCCTCCGGTGTTCCCTTTCTGGGGGTGTGCGTGGGGATGCAGCTCCTGTTCGACGAATCGGAGGAGGACGGGCCCAGCCAGGGTCTGGGCCTCATTCCCGGCCGGATCATCCGGTTCACGGGTCAGGGCAGCAACGGAACCCGGCTCAAGGTGCCCCAGATGGGCTGGAACAAGGTCAACTGGCAGCGGGATGATCCGTTGCAGGAAGGCATACCGGACGGCAACTATTTTTACTTTGTGCATTCCTACCATGCCGAACCGGAACACCCGGAGGACACCCTGGGCCTCACTGACTACGGGGAGGTCTTCCCCTCGGTGGTGCGCCGCGGCAACGTGTGGGGGGCACAGTTCCACCCGGAAAAAAGCCAGAACCCTGGGCTGAGGCTGCTGAAAAATTTTTCGGCTCTCCGCCCCCAATAGCAACTTACTGCGGGCCAGGCGACGGCGGAGCCCATGACCACCACCACCAATGAACAACTGAAAAGCCTGCCCTCGGTAAGCGAGGCCGACCGGCACCTGGAAGCCAGAGGGCTGCCCCACGGCAAGTCTGTGCGCGAACTGGTGCAGGCCGTCCTGGATGGCTACCGCCGGCAACTGCTGGCGGGAGGAGCGGACGAGGTGTTTTCCCGCCAGGAGGTTCTGCGGGCGCTGGAGCAGGCCGTGAACCGCCCCGCAGCCAACCAGCTGCGCCGGGTGATCAACTGCACCGGGGTGGTGGTGCACACCAACCTGGGGCGGGCGGTGCTGCCGGAGACCATCACCCGTCCCGCCGAAGCTCTGCACCACTCCTACCTCAATCTGGAGTTCGACCTGGATACCGGACAGCGCGGCCCGCGGGGCGGACGCGTTCCGCAGCTGCTGGCCCGGCTGGCCGGAGCCGAAGCCGGCCTGGCCGTGAACAACAACGCCGCCGCCGTGCTTTTGATGCTTACCGCGCTGGGGCAGGGCCGCGAGGTCATTGTCTCCCGGGGGGAACTGGTGGAAATCGGGGGATCATTCCGGATACCGGACATCATGCGGGCCTCGGGTGCCCGACTGGTGGAGGTGGGCACCACCAACCGCACCCGGATCAGCGACTATGAACAGGCCATTACCGAGAACACGGCCGCCCTGCTCAAGGTGCACCGGTCCAATTTCCACCTGAGCGGATTCGTGGAGGAAACAGGGGTGGAGGAACTGGCCCGGCTGGCCGGTGCCCTGAACCGGGAGCGGGAACAGCCCATCGGTGTGTGGCACGACCTGGGCAGCGGCAACTTCTACCGTTTCCACCAGCCCGCCCTGAGGAACATCCCCACCGTGGAGGCGGAAGTACGCGCCGGAGCCGACATCGTTACCCTGAGCGGCGACAAGCTGCTGGGCTCGGCACAGGCCGGTATCGTGGTGGGCCGCGCCGAGCCGCTGGAACGGATGCGAAAGCACCCCCTGTACCGCTGCCTGCGGATGGACCGGGTGCGCACGTCCCTGCTGGAGCAGTCCCTGCTGGCATATCTGAACATAGACACCCTGCGGGAGCACAACACGGTTATTGATCTCCTGGAGCGCACTCCCGGGGACATGGAGCCGCTGCTCAACGCCGTGCTCAAGGCGCTGGAGCCCCGCCGCGGACAGGGCCTGTCCTGGGAGCCGCTGCGCGATTACTCCCTGGCCGGAGGGGGCGCTGTTCCCGAGGCCCGCATCGAGACCCTGTGCCTGGCCCTGTGGGACGGGGCGGGGCACCGGAGTGCCCAGCAACTGGCCGCCGAACTGCGTGCCGGTGAGCCCCCGGTTATTGTGAGGATCTCCGGGGAGCGGATCATCATAGATTTCCGCGCCGTTTTCGCCCGGGATCTGGATTTGCTGGGGCAGGCCCTGGCCCGGCTCTCCGCCGGCCCGGACTCGCCCTGAATTTTCGCCCCGAAGTTTTTCGCTCTCCTTTTTCCGGTTAGTTTCACGGTCTGAAGCAATTCCCGGCAAATCAGTTTCTAAAGGTTTTCCTTGCTAATAATATTTATTGTTTACATCCCGGTATGCGCCAGATATAATCGCCGCCAGGAATAAGACAACGGAGGCGGACCCACAGTCGAGGGTTTCCCCACAATCCCAAACCCGAACCGGAACACAGGGCGCGGCCAGAGGCCGACCCAGGCAAAGCCATGACTCAAACCGCTTCCCAGACCTCTGAACAGACAAAAACCGGGCGCTGGCCCCTGCTGGTGGTTTCCGCCGGATTTCTGCTGGCCGCCATGAGCCTGGGGACGCGTCATGTATTCGGCCTGTACCTGCCCCCCATGACTGAAACCTACGGCTGGGGCCGGGAGGTGTTCGCCCTGGCCATGGCCGTGCAGACCATCGTCTGGGGCGCAGCCCAGCCCCTGGCAGGCGGGCTGGCCGACCGCTTCGGCTCCGGGCGGGTGCTGGTGGCGGGCGCGCTGATATACGCCCTGGGGCTGTTCATGGTTGCTCATGCCGACACCCCCCTGACACTTATTCTCACCCTGGGAGTGGTGGTGGCTCTGGGAATCAGCGGGACCGGATACCCCATCGCCCTGGGGGCAGTGAGCCGGGCGGTCAGTGAAAAACAGCGCAGCCTGTACCTGGGAGTGGTGATGGCCGGAGGCTCGGTGGGAATGTTCACCATGGTGCCCATCGGGCAGGGATTCATGAACGGACTGGGCTGGCAGAACTCCCTGGCAGCCCTGGGCGCACTGGCCCTGCTCATGTGCCTGCTGGCCCTGGCCCTCACCGGCAAGGCCGAACCACCGGGCCCGGAACAGATCAACTCCCCCTGGAAGGCCCTCAACGAGGCCGCCCGCGAACCACGTTACTGGCTTTTGTTCTGGGGCTTCTTTGTCTGCGGATTCCATGTGGTGTTCATCGCCACCCACCTGCCGGCCTATCTGATGGATCAGGGACTGAGCCCGGGAATGGGTGCCTTCGCTCTGAGCCTGGTGGGTTTTTTCAATATCCTGGGGACCCTGGGCGCAGGCTGGCTGGGCGGCAGGGTCAGCAAGCGCTACAGCCTGAGCCTGATCTACCTGGTGCGCTCGGTGATCATCGCGGTGTTCGTGCTGCTGCCCACCACGGAGCTTTCCACCACCCTGTTCGCCGCCGCCATGGGGCTGGTCTGGGTTTCCACCGTTCCTCTCACCAGCGGCCTGGTGGGGCAGATGTACGATGTGCGTTATCTGTCCACCCTGTTCGGGCTGGTGCTGTTCGGGCACCAGATCGGAGGATTCATGGGGGTGTGGGTGGGGGGGCTGGTGTTCGATATGGCCGGATCATATCAGGTGGTGTGGTGGATCGCCGTGGGCCTGGGGGTGTTCGCCGCCTTGCTGCACTATCCCATCGACGAGCGCCATTACAGCACCATCAAAGCCGCCCGGATCGCGCCGGTAACAGGGCCGAATGGGGCCTGCTGCCGGGCTGACTGAGCCGCCGGCCCTCTTCAGTGCAGGGGTTCCAGCCAGAGAACCTCGCCGGAAATCTGCCTGATCCGCTCGCCGCCGTCCAGTTCGATAAGCAGGTAGCCTTCAGAGGTGATATCCAGGGGTTGTCCCTCCCGGCGGCCCGCCGGGGTATCCAGGGCCACCCGCTGGCCCTTGAGCACGGCCCTGTGCTTCCATTCCTCCAGCACCAGTGACATCTCGCCCCGGACCAGCCTTTCGTGCAATGACTCCAGTTCCGCCAGCACCGCCTGCAAAACCTCCTCCTCATCCACGGGCCCCCGTCCCAGGATTGTCAGCGCCTCCTCCAGGGTGGTTAGTCCGCCCCGGATATCCTCGGGGTAATCGGCGGATGGACCCCGGCAGTTAATCCCAATGCCAACCACCAGGCGCTGCTCTCCGCTGGTTCCCGGCCGGGACTCCACCAGGATGCCGCAAACCTTGCGGCCTTCTATCAGGACATCGTTGGGCCACTTGAGCCTGGGTGAAAGCCCGTTGGACTCCTCCAGGGCCCGGGCCACCGCCAGTCCGCACACCAGGGACATGGCGGGAAGTTCTTCGGCGCGCAGGGGGGGATGGAGCACCACCGAAAACTGAAGCTGCCGCCCGGAAAGCGATGTCCAGGTCCGCCCCATGCGTCCGCGCCCCTGGGTCTGGTGCCGGGCCAGCGCCACCAGGCCATGCTCGTCCATGTACTGCTCGTTCTCCAGCAGCAGTGTGTTGGTGGAATGCACCTCCTCCAGCCGGATTATCCTGTGTCCGATGGGTTTCATGGGCGGTTGTTCTCCCTGGCTATGCATGTGGTCAGTTAAGGGTGACCCAGAGCACATCAACTGATTTGCCCACTCCGGTTTTGGCATCCCTGTCAACCTTGATCACGGCCTCCAGCGATGATTCCACCACCCCGATTTCCGTGACCAGCCTGATCCGGTAGTATCCCCCCTGGGTGATAAACAGGTACTTGGCGTATTTTTCCTTCAGCCCCAGCGATTTCATTTTGGATTCCACCGCCGACATGGTCAGTGTTTCCCTGACTTCGGTTTCAAATATACCCGGAAGCGTTTCCTCGCCTTCCACCTGTTCCTCCTCAGGCGCAACCAGCTCATCGGCCACATCCTGGGCCTTGTCGGCGTATTCACTCAGGTTATCCTGTATTTCCTTCAGCGCCGATGACTCCAGAATGGTTTCGATCCTGTGGTTCTCCACAAAGGCCGCTATCTCCTCGTTCGAGGCCACGTTGACATTGATACGCTCCGGAAAAAGCTCCGTGCCCGACCCCGCAGGCTTGGGCAGGACGGCCAGACGGCTTTCCAAATCATCCCAGGGAATGCGGCTGTCCTTCACACCACGCAGCAACCGCAGTTCTCCCAGGTGGTCGAAGGGGGCGTTTTTCACCGTCACTTCCGGATCGGTGTTGAAATATGAGCTGGCCTCCGCGCCGGGAACGGACGCCACGCCGATATATTCCACATCGCCGGAATCCACCCAGTCCCAGATGGCCGAGTACAGCCCGTAAATGACCTCTGCCTGGATTGGTTCGGGAGGAAGGTCCTCGCTCTCCGAGGGGATTTCCAGGTTTTCAAAAATGCGGAAGAAAATCTCCTGGCGTATCTTGTCCTGGTCGGAGCCTTCCCGCAGTCTCTGCACCTCGTTCAGGTTGAACTTGTCCTCCAGGGGAACCACATCCAGCTCCAGCAGCAAGCCCTCCTCCAGGGGAACCGCCCCCATCATGAGAAACTTCTGCAGGTCCCTGTAACCGGAGAAGAACTCGGACTCCTCCAGCATCAGGCCGATCTGGAGCGCCTTGAAAACCGCCTTGGAGAGCCCCCGCGACTGGCTCCCCTCCTTGAACGATGACATGGCCCGCAATTCCAGTCCGGTGGAGAAGAACAGCTCGGAGATGAACATGGTGAGCAGCATCACTACGGCCAGCGCCATCAACAGGGCGATTCCGCGATGCCTGACTGTCCCCGGCCGCGCCTGAAGCGTCTCATCCCTGCCGGTTGCCCGATTACGTATCAGCATGGTCTCATCCACTGCTCATCAGGTTGATCTCCAGGGTTTCCTCAAGCTCAATCCCGGATTTGGTTTTCCGGCCCAGGATGAGCTTCACGGCCTTGGGCAGCCGCTGCCCTTTGGGCTTCTCCCATGATCGCCATTCATCCGCCCAGTTCTCAATTGTTTCCGTGGTGGCTGCGCCCCCGGATGAAGACGACGCTCCGGAAGAGGGCAGAAGGCTGACCTGAAATTTCAGCATCCCCTCGGCCACGGGAACCTCCACCCCTCCGCTTCCCATATCGTCATCCAGGTAAAAATCCTCGCGCCGCACCAGTTCCAGCACCCCATCCCTGTTTTCCTTGACCTCCCAGCCCACCTCATGCACCCCCGGATCATCCTGTCTGGCAAGGGTGCGAAAAAAGCGGGCGGGCTGCGCGGCATGGAAGCTTATGGAGCTGAACCGGCCCGATCCCACCGCTGTGAACGTGGCCTTCAGACCCGTGGCCCGGCCATCGTTTCCGGAATGATACTGCTCCAGCCACTGCATGCTCAGCAGATCGTCGCCGATCAGCTTCAGCAAAATGCGCAGTTCCTGGCGTTCCTCAAGGGAGTCCTGCAGACTGTCCGCGCCCTGGGACAACTGATAGAGAGAGCCGAAAATAAGGCTCAGCAGCAGACTCAGCAGGCCGATGGAAATAATCAGCTCCAGCAGCGAGAACCCCCTCCTGGGCCCAGGAGGAGGTCCGTCCGCCATATATGGTCTTGATGCGCTGTAAAGCCTCATGGTATATATTTCCGCTTGGCTCCCGGCCACTTTTCAGGGGGCCAGGTATATTCCCGACCGGTAGGACTGGGTGGACTCCCCCATAACCCAGCTCAACTCATATTCAACCCGGCGGATGACCACCCCGGGAAAGGGTTCCTCATCGGTGACCTCGCGCCGCCAGGTATAGCCCGCCATCTCATGATCAGCGGGAAACTCGCCCTGCTGTACGGACACATCGGGAGCATTGCCCCGTTCCAGCCGGGCCAGCTCATTGTTGGAATATAAAATAGCCTTCCACATTCCGTTGGTGGCCGTATTGACGTATATCGTGGAGGAAAAAGCCTGGTGCAGGGCCAGAAGCGACACGGCCAGCACCGCCATGGCCACCAGTACTTCCAGCAGGGTGAACCCGCCGGCCGGCCGGAACAGCCGGGGCCACAGATACGGTCTGTGCCCGGTAGCGTCATTCATCCACATGGCCCTCCTGCAGCGAAACCTTGCCGGTAAACCCGGATACCTTGAATGTGAAAGGTTCCTCGCCGGCGAAAATATGCAGAAGGAACGGGTCGACAAATCCGGAGGAATCGATCAGGACATACACCGGTTCCTTGCGCTCCGGCAGAATCTCCTTCTCGAACATCAGCATTCTTTCCACATATACCGCTTCAGGAAACTCATGAGCCCGCATCAGATCATGGTCGGAGCGGGCCGCATAGCTGCCATCGGAGAGGCGTTCCTCGACAAAATAGCTGGCCTTGTCCAGCTCAAAGGTCAGCCTGAAGGCCGTGCGCTCCAGCACGGCCTCGTTGCGTAAAAGCCTCAGCAACCCGCCCAGGCGATTCACCTCCTTGTCCAGCTGGCTGCCCAGCAGGGCCTGGAAAGAAGGCACGCCGATGAACATCACCGCCGCCAGGAGTACCAGCACCACCAGCAGTTCCATGAAGGTGTAGCCCGGCGGACGGCGCAGTTGCTCAAAGGTCCTTGCTTGATATGTCAGCGGCAAGATCACTGCCCCCCTCCTGGCCGTCGGCCCCCAGGGAGATGACGGTGT
The DNA here is from genome assembly GCA_029879595.1 of Deltaproteobacteria bacterium. Lineage (GTDB taxonomy): Bacteria > SAR324 > SAR324 > SAR324 > JACQKK01 > JAOUPZ01. The sequence goes on from JAOUPZ010000086.1 coordinate 8,160, forward strand.
AATCCCGGCCATCGGATATGTAGACAAATTCGTTCTTCCAGCCATCCTTGGGCAGGGAGTTCGAGTTAAGATACGGCCCCTGCCAGTTCTGTGGAATCACACCCAGTTCCGGGCGTGTGAGGAGAGCCTGCAGGGACTGCTCTGTGGTGGGGTATCCTGAGTTATGCAGCCGGTACAGGTTTAACGAGGACTCCAGGGACTTGATCTGGATGCGGGTAGCCTCGGCCTTGGCCTTTTCGGCTTCGCCCATCAGCTGGGTGCCCACGATCCCGGCAATCAATGCCAGGATGATCAGCACCACCAGCACCTCCAGAAAGGTCACCCCGGCATGTCGGCGTTTCTTCCGGCTGACCGCGGCTTTGTTGACCCTAGAAAACAACTTCCATGACTTCATTTTTTTTCGCATATTCATCTCACAAGTTGATTGAGTTGGAGCATGGGCAGCATGACGCTCATAACAATAAAGCCAACCACTGACCCCACCACCATGATCAGGATCGGCTCGAACAGAGATGTGGCGGCGTCCATGGTTGCCGTCACCTCATTATCCAGCCTTCCCGCTATATTTTCCAGCATTTGGTCCAGGGTTGCCGTTTCCTCACCAATGGCCACCATCTGGCAGAAATCATCCGGGAACAAATTCGTGCGCCTCAACGCCACCGCCAGGGGCATGCCCCGGTTCTGGACATTGAAGATGACATCATCCATGCCATCCAGGTACACCTTGTTTTCCAGCACCTCGCTGGATACCCGCAGGGCGTCGTTCAGGTCAACGCCGCTTTTGAGCATGGTGCCCAGAGTCTGGGAAAGCCTTTGCAGCAGCACCTTCTGCCGCATGACCTTCCAGAAGGGCAGCCGCAGTTCCAGCCTGTCCAGCCGGGCCTTGCCCCTTGGGGTGCGGACATAGCGCACCGTCACCACGACCAGCGCCACGATCAGTATGATGATCAGCCACCACCAGTTTACCAGCAAATCACTGACCGTGATGAGCAGACGGGTCGGCAGCGGGAGCTGGGCCCCGAAGTTCTCAAACAGCCGGGTGATCTTGGGGATGATGTAGGTGGTCATGAACACCACCACCCCGGTGGCAAAGACCATCATGAACAGGGGATAGACCAGGGCCGAGACAAGCTTGTTCCGCAGCTTGTTGATGTTCTCGAAGTAGTCCGAGAGCCTCTCCAGGACATGGACAAGGGTCCCGCTGGCTTCTCCGGAACGGATCATGTTGACCATCATCGCCGGAAACAGCTTGGGGTGGGCCCCGAAGGCATCCGCCAGGAAGGCCCCTTCCACCACCCGGCCCCGCACCTGCTCCAGCACGGTGCGAAAGCTTTCCCGGGGGGCTTCCTTCTGAATCATGGACACGGCCTTGTCATAGGGAATGGTGGCGTTGAGCAAAATGGCCAGCTGCCGGCAGAAGGACGCCAGTTCCCGGGCAGGGAGCCGGTCACGGCTCCCCAGCCTGATGGGAACATTCCACCCGAAAGGGGAACCCCGGGAAAGATTCATCTTGAGCGGATAGATGCCGCGCTCCCGAAGCTGGGCCAGGGCTTCCTTCTCCGAAGCCGCCTGAAGGCTACCCTTCTCCGGTTTTCCCTCCCTGTTGACCGCTTTGTAGCTGAATAATGGCACGCTGATGTTTCCCTGTCGTCTGGTTCAGTCGTCTGGTTCAGTCGTCCGCTCAGGATTTTTTCCGCCTGTATGGCAGTACCTGATATTTTTTCACGGCCTTGCGGTGAGTGGAGTAATCCTTGGAGAAAAAGTGTGTGCCGTCCCCCTTGGAAACAAAGTACAGATAATCCACCTTCGCGGGGTTCAGGGCGGCCTTGATGCTTTCCAGGCCCGGGTTGGCAATGGGAGTGGGAGGAAGGCCGCCGATCTGATAGGTGTTGTATTCGGTGCGGGTGTTTTTATGCACAAGCGTCAGATTGCCATCAAAATTCTGCACCCCATAAATGATGGTGGGATCGCTCTGCAGGGGCATTTTGATCTTGAGCCGGTTGTGAAACACCGCGGATATGAGGGGGCGTTCGTGCCCGGCGCCGGTTTCCTTTTCAATGATGGAAGCCAGCACCAGC
>JAOUPZ010000403.1 GCA_029879595.1 Deltaproteobacteria bacterium
TAAACTGGTGGGGTGAAAGCAACGGTCTGAGCCGGAATATTTTTTGACCTAGATCAGATGAAAGATAGAAAGGGCCCCCAACGGGAAACCGGGAGGAAGGAACGGCAGGTGCGCGAAAAAAGTGGAAGCCTTCAATAAGCCGGGTTCTGTCCCCGCCAAGGCGGGTCGCAGCCATTACTCTGGGCCATACGTTACCGCATGGCTCAAGCATCCTACCCGGTGGCTCGGCGAGCAGCGTCACAGCCACCTTACTTGGACTTGCTCCGGATGGGGTTTACCATGCCGGACCTGTCACCAGGCCCGCGGTGGGCTCTTACATTAAGGCTTGCAGCCCCCACCTTTTCACCCTTACCTGTGCCGGCCCGGGTGGTTCCACCCGTGTCGGCCATCGGCGGTATATTTTCTGTGGCACTTTCCTTGGGGTTGCCCCCACTGGCAGTTAACCAGCATCCCGCTCTTCGGAGCCCGGACTTTCCTCCACCCATGCCCAAAGGCACCGGCAGCGACTGCGTTTCAGGCTTCCACCCGTTCGCGAAATCGGTTGCTCACCAGAGAAACTCCAGTGGCAAGGTGATCCATAGGGGTATTTTGACTGTGTTGGCCCAGGAAAGAAAGCCCAAAGACGGTGGGGCTCAGGCGTGGGCCGCCACTTGGCCGCGGAAGCTGTGGTACCATTCCACAAGGCCACCGCTGAGATGAAACACCGCATAACCCAGGTTGGACAGGCGAATGGCCAGACGGCCTGAACAATCACCGTCTGCGCAGACCAAACCGATTGGTTGATCCTGGGGCAGTTTGGCCACCTGTTCCAGCGCAAAGGTATTGCACCCGGCGGCAATCACACCCTTGAAACCTTCAAAGGTATCCACAGCCCGTTCTGCGCGAAGCAGAACAACCACCAGATCCTTGTGATTGTTGAATTCAGTGGGAGAAAGCTCCTGAAAGGAGCCGCAACAACCCGGATTCGCGGATTTTTCTGAATGGCTGAATTCACTCATGTTTCCGGCCTGCATATGATTCTGGCCCGCTCTGGGCCTGTAACAAGACTTGTGACAAGGGATGGTCCTTTCCCCTGCTTCCAGTGTACTAGTACATTGTGACAGTGGTGGAAGTCAAGGGAATTTTCCGGCTTTTTGGGGAAAAACCACCACCGTGCAATCAGCCATAGAGCTTGAGCAGCACCAGCCCAAGCAGCATCAACAGACTGCCGGGCCAGATGGCACGCACCCGCGCCTTTTCCCCAAAAAGCACCACCCCCAGCGCCAGCGCCAGCAGGATTTCCACCTGTTTCACCGCCTCCACATAGGAACTCAACGTGAGGGTATAGGCCTTGGTGGTGAATATGGTGGAAAGGGCGGCAAAAATTCCCAACCCCAGAAAATCCTTCCAGTGGCGGGGAATTTCCCGGAAATGGGTGCGGGAGGTGTGCAGCACCACCGGTGTCAGGAGCAGGGAGGCGGTCAGATAGCCCATGAAAGTGGCAAAATAGGCATCGGACAGCAGCGCCAATTGCTTGATGGTAATCACCGAAGGGGCGTAGAAAAAGGCGGACAGCAGGGTGTACACCTGCCCACGATCCCGCGCCAGGGCCAGAAAAGGCGCATACCAGACCACCTGGGTGCGGGAGGCATTGACCAGATACACCCCGGCCACGGCCAGCAGGATGCCCACCAACCCGATTGGGGTGGGCTGCTCCCCCAGGGCCAGGAAGCCCCACACCACCAGAAAGATCATGCTCACCTTCCACAGGGTGGTGACCAGGGAAATATCGGAATGGAGCAGCGCCCGGGAAAGGGAAAGGGTGGCCAGATTCTGGCTGACAGCAAAGGCCAGGCACCAGGCCCAGAATCCGGGCTGCAACTCAGGCAGGCCAAACCAGAGCGTTGTGGCGCCGGTGAACGGCAACAGAAAGGTAAACCGCCCCCAGACATTGATGTTTTGATCCAGGGCATGGCCAATCCGTTTCATGGCCACATTGCGCAGCCCCTGAAAAAATGCGCTGCCCAGGGCCAGCAGTATCCAAGGCTCCATGATTTCCCGTTGGAAGGTGGATCTTCAGGTGATTTTTTGGCGGTCAGTGGGCATGCCCGGCTGGGTGAAACGCCGGATCAGGGCCTGGTGAGATAGAATAAACCGCTCCCCTTCCAGGCGGATGGCCTCCCCCAGAAAGTCCTGCAACCGCTCGTTGATAAACTCTTTGGGCAGGCTTTTCCCAATGAACCGCACCACCTGGGAAATGCCGCCGCTGGCCCGCAGTTGCATGGAAAACACCGTCTGCTCCGCGGTGGTTTCCTCAATCCGGAATTCCAGTGGATACCGGCCCGAGACCAGCCCATCGCCAGCACCCACATTCATCCAGGCCTGAATGCCCCCAGGGATCAACTCCAGTTCCACTTTTGCAGAGAGCATCCATTTGTCCAGCCGGTAGCCGCTCAACAGCCGGTTCAGTATCAGGGTCAGCAGGGCCAGCAAAGGCGTCTCCCCTGTACCGGAGGCCTTGGAAGGTTGCTGACTCGGGTCAGTCTCCTCGTTCATACCGGCTCCTGATGGGGGAAATCAAGCTCCAGGGTCAACCTGGCGCTTTGCAGGACGGTGCGGAGAGATTCCAGAGCGGCGGGCATGCGCTGGGGCCATTGCTCCACGGTCAGCCGCAAAACCTGGGTGGCTCCCCGGGCCTCCACATTCACCCGCAGCACCACATCTCCGTTCCAGTCCCTGTGGGAAAGCT
>JAOUPZ010000087.1 GCA_029879595.1 Deltaproteobacteria bacterium
CACCATCTCCTGGGGATTTTCCACCAGGATCTTGTTTTTCCAGTGCCAGCCATAGGGAGCGCGGCCCACGGTGAGCTTGCCGGAAATTGTGCGGTGACTCATTACAGGGTTTATATGGGAGTTGGCGACCTTTTTCTCCCTGAGAGTAAACCTGGTGCGCTCGCTGGTCTGGCGCCGTTCCAGCTGGGCGATGGAAAGCAGCATGTTCATGGCGAACTCTCCCATTGCCGTTGATGTATCCCATTTTTCCAGAACGGAATGAAACTGGATGCCGTTATCCTTGAAAAGATCGAAGGTCTCCAGCGCATCGCGCACCGAACGGAACATGCGGTCAATCTTGTACACGGCGACGGCATGAATGCTGTGCTCTTTTATTAATTCGATCAGTCGTTCCATGCCCGGTCTGCCCTTTATGGACTTGGCGGATACTCCCCTGTCCACCAGCACCTCCGTCAGATCCAGATCATATAAATCACAATATGCACGAATCGCTTTTTCCTGGGCGCCTAGTGATAGACCGTCCCTGGACTGCTTGTCTGTGGAAACCCTTACATAGGCGACAGTTTTCATGATTCATTCTCATCTGTATGGCGTTTAAAAGCGGACAAAAAAAAATATCTCGAAAATACCGCAGAAAAACGTGACAATAAGGAACCTTATTGTCACGCGATAAGTATATGATATAACACTTCATGCCGGGGAGATGCAAATTTAAAAACGGGCTATTGCTCATTGCAGCAGGCCCGGTCTGGGGCCGGCTGCTCCGAAATGGGCCTGTTTTCCCTGAAAAATACGGAAATTTTAAAAAAGGCTTCTCCAACCGAAAAATACGATAAATCACTATGGACCTGGTCCGTTGTATGGACCAGGTCCCTTCTGATGATTTAATAAGATTCTGAGTGTCGCATAATGTGCTTTTTCAGTGATTTTTGAAGAAATTACGCTTTGGGTTAGCTGAGAGTCCGCAGTGTTGCACCTGTTATTCATCTGCCAGGCAAAGATCAGCCGCCGGTAAGTTTTTTCAGCCAGGACACATAACGGAAGGTCCCGGGAGCGGAGTGCTTCCCCTCGATGTCCGGATCTTCCTTCAAAAGCAGAGACCGTTCCGAAGGCTTGAGTGCGGTAGTAGAAACAAAATCACTGGCGTCATGTGCCTTGTCGATTTTGTCCGGAGTGGTACGCGGCTTCAGTTTCAGGGAATTCCAGATATGCCTGAAGGCCAGTTCGGTTTTCTTCTCTGGCACAGTATTGAGATCGCGAAAGTCACATTGCTTGTCGTTTTCCTCAAGCAGCTTCAACAGAACATCACCGGCAATATCAGCAGGCAGAGAATCATGAAAAGTCCCATCGGGATAATCCTGACCCTGGGCTGAGGAATATATGTGTACAACCGGAATAGCATCGTATGATTGCCAAACCAAGGCCAGGTCTTCCAGCAAGGCCTGGTTTCCCGGTCCTTCCTCCCAGACGATCAGGGCTATTTCCTGGGAACCCAGAATCTCCCGTAATCTCATAGGCCCACGGGCCCGCAGCACAGACCAGCCATGTTCAGAAAGCAATTCAATCAGGCCGGAACATCCGTTTCTATCCTCTACGAAAACAATGGTATTTTTTGATTTGCCGTTCATATATGAGATGATTTCAAATTACCAAAAACATATGTCTCTTCAAGCTGATTGTATAATAACCAAAAATGCCAAAATTATCATTTCAATATGTTCAGCTTGAATACTCCGAAACCCTGCTGGAATTCCTGGTCAGAAGATTCAAGTACCACAATGCGGCTGAGTGGGAAAAACTGATAGCTCAGGGCAATGTCTTGCTGAACGGGAAAACATCAAGTCCCGGTCACATCATGCAGACCAGGGACAAGTTGATATACAATCCTCCCGACGTCCCGGAACCACCCGTTGATACCAGCCACCGGATAATTTACGAGGACGAGGTTCTGCTCGCCGTCAGCAAATCCGGCAATATTCCCTCCACTCCCTCTGGCAAATACTGGAACAACTGTCTGCGCCATGTGCTGCAAAATATCTATAAATACAAAGACCTGTATGCCGTTCACAGGTTGGACCGCGAAACCAGCGGAATCAACCTTTTTACCAAGGACCGCCTCAGCGCGAAGAAACTGGGTGATGATTTCAACACCGGAAAGGTCTCCAAGGCCTATACAGCGATCCTGAAAGGACATTTCGAAAAGCCTGTATATGACGTATCTGTTTCACTGGGCAAGGCCCCCGCCAGTGCGGTTCATATCCGCCAGGCAGTGGTGGATCAAGGCCGGCCCAGCCGGACCATCTTCATTTTGAAGGCCTTGCTGACCGGGGCATCCCTGGTGGAGGTTGTTCCGCACACGGGAAGAACGCACCAGATCCGCGCCCACGCCGAATACATCGGTCATCCCGTATGGGGCGATAAATTATATGGAGCCGATGAGCAGGCATTTATCCAGTGGATTGAAACCGGCGAAAGAAACTCCATTGACCGGCAACTGCTGCATGCTACCCGCCTGAACTTCACCCATCCGGTCAGTGGAGAGCCCCTGGAATTATACGATTCCCCCGAGGCGCTGCTGCGTCTGCATCTTGACGCCCTGGCCAAGTGCAAATGATTTTACCCCCGGTATTCCCCCCAGACCTCCCGCAGGGTGTTTGAAATTTCACCGAGTGTGGCGTAGGCCTCGACCGCTGAGATCAAAGCCGGCATCAGGTTTTCTGTGCTGCCGGCCCTTTGTCGGATGTCTTTAAGCGCTTGCTCCACCAGTGCCTTGTCTCTTTTATTCCTTGTAGATTCAATTAGTTGCTTTTGCTCTTCAGCGACATCCTCGCTGACTCGGAACAATTGTGTCTGCTGACCTTCTTCAATCTCGTAGCTGTTCACGCCGACGATCAGTCTTTCTCCGGTATCAATTTCCTTTTGTGAGCGATAGGCGGTGGCGCGAATCTCATCTTGGAAAAAGCGTCGTTCAATCGCGGCAATGGAGCCGCCCATGGCATCAACGGTTTTTATATAGTCTTCCGTCTTTTCGACTATTTCTTCTGTCAGGGCTTCCACAAAATACGACCCGGCCAGCGGGTCAACCGTTTCGGTGACGCCTGTTTCGCAGGCGATAATCTGCTGGGTGCGCAGGGCCAGCCGGGCTGAATCCTCCGTAGGCAGGCTGAGGGCCTCATCCCGGCTGTTGGTATGCAGGGACTGTGTTCCGCCCAAAACGGATGCCAGGGCCTGATATGCCACCCTGACGGTGTTGTTTTCCACCTGCTGGGCGGTAAGGGTGCTGCCTCCGGTCTGGGTATGGAACCTGAGCTGCAGGGATTTTTCCGATTTTGCCCCGAATCTGTCCCGGACTATCCTGGCCCAGACCCTTCTGGCGGCCCTGAACTTAGCGGCTTCCTCGAAAAAATTGTTATGAGCGTTGAAAAAAAACGAGAGCCGGGGGGCGAAATCGTCAATTTTCAGCCCGGCCTTTAATGCCGTTTCCACATAGCAGATGGCGTTACAGAACGTGAAGGCCAGTTCCTGCACGGCTGAAGAACCGGCTTCGCGGATGTGGTAGCCGGATATGGATATGGTATTGAACTTTGGCAATGACTTGTTGCAGTAGGAGAATATATCGGTAATCAGTCGCAGTGATTCGCGTACGGGAAATATATAGGTGCCCCGGGCGATGTATTCCTTCAGGATGTCATTTTGTATTGTTCCGCGAAGGATTTCCTCCTTATGCCCCTGTTTTCGCGCCACGGCGATCAGCATTGAAAGCAATATCGCGGCGGTGGAGTTGATTGTCATGGATACGGAAACCCTGTCCAGGGGTATCTGATCCAGCAGGATCTCCATATCCGCCAGGGAATCGATGGCCACGCCGGTCTTGCCCACCTCCCCCCGTGCCATCTGGCTGTCGCTGTCATAACCGATTTGCGTGGGCAGGTCGAAGGCCACTGAAAGGCCGGTCTGGCCCTGTTCCAAAAGATATCTGTATCTCAGGTTGGATTCACGGGCCGTGGCAAATCCGGCGTACTGGCGCATGGTCCACAGGCGGCCCAGGTACATATCTGCTTTGATGCCCCTTGTGTAGGGGTATTCCCCCGGCTTTTCTGCGTTGATCCCGGCTTCATGGTCATTTGAAAAGTAGCATTCCTTTATTTTTATGCCTGATGAGGTAGTGGGGGTGTTTTCGATTTCATTATAAAACCTTATGGTTTACATAATATATCATCTGTTGTTAATTTGTTATTTCAAATCGCTTTCCATTTTTCTCACGGATTCAATAATAGTCCGGAAGATGGAAATTACCGTCTCATTGCTCAAAGGGCCCTGGTTATTCCTTTCCAGAGCATCCAGTACGTCCTTTTCCCTTGCCGGCACATATACCGGATCATTTCTTTTCTTTTTTATCTCGCCAATTTCAAGGGCGTACCTGGCCCTTTCGTTAAGAAGATCCAGGATTTTCCTGTCTATGCCGTCAATATTTTTTCGCAGTTCCGCGTACGGATCGTTTTTATATTCCATATTATATCAATGCATTTCTTTCTGGTTTCATATTTGATCACCGGTTTCGTTTCTGCCTGGATGTCTTGGCCCTCCATTGTATGACAATAGGCGTTCCCTTTAACCCGAGGTGATACCTTAACTGGTTTTCAAAATACCTTGTATAGTCCGTTGTAATCCGCTCCGGGTTGTTTGTATAGAACGCAAACGTCGGCGGCCTGACTCCCGTCTGCAGGCCGTAGTAAATCCGGGTATTGCTTCTCTCCTTTGAGGGTGGGGGTGTCCTTGAGACCGTGGCTTCAATGATCCTGTTTATATCGGACGTCTGTATCTTTCGCGTGTATTGTCCTGCCGCCTTGTGAATGGCCTTGAACAGCGCATTAAACCCCTGGCCGTCCAGGGAACACACCTTAACAAGTTCCACATAGGGCAAAAATCGAAGTTTCTCCCGGACATCTTCTAGAAACTCCTTTTGTGCAATGCGGCTTTTGGGAGCCTTATCCCACTTGTTCAGAGCCATTACAACAGCCCGTTTGCGCTCCAGAATTTCGCTGGCAATCTTTGCGTCCTGTACCGCAATGTCATGGCCGGCCTCAAGCACCAGCACCGCCACATCTACTCGTTCCAGACTGGCCAGGGCATTCAGCGAGCTGATTTTATCCAGATGACCGTGCGTTTTGGCCTTTCTTTTCAGGCCTGCGGTATCAATCAGGATATAATCCTCTCCCTCAATCGTTATCGGCAGTTCAATGGCTTCTCTTGTTGTGCCAGACTTGTCGGATACAATCATCCTCATATCACCCAATATCCGATTTACAATGGATGACTTGCCCACATTGGGGCGGCCCAGAAAGGCTATTCTTAACGGCCGGTCCTCTTGTTCCCCGTTTTCCTGCTGCTCGGTGATGATCGCAGGAATCAGTTCCGCCGTCTTTTCCAGCAACGCGTTTATCCCGTGTCCATGGGATGCAGACGCGGGATATACCTCCTCCTTGGTCATCTGCATGAAATCCATGGCGGTCTGTGTGTTGGCGGGGTCGTCGGCCTTGTTTACCACCACCAGGATTTTCTTTCGTGATTTCTGAAGCTTGCGGTACAGTTCCTGATCATAGGGATTAAGGCCTTCCCTGAAATCAACCACCAGCCAGACCAGGTCGGCGCATTCCAGAGCCCTGGATATCTGCTGTTCTATTTCCCTGTTGAACTCAAGCTGATCATCGAAACCCATGCCTCCGGTATCTATCAGCTTGAATTTATAATTGTCACGGGTCACCACTGACTCCCGCCTGTCCCGGGTTGTGCCAGGAACGGGGGCCACCAAAGCTTTTCTGGATTTTGTCAGCCTGTTGAAGAGCGTGGATTTGCCCACATTGGGACGGCCGACGATGGCAATTGTCGGTAAGGCAGGTGCGTGTTTTTCTAGGGCCATGTCGGAGTAAATATATAAATTGTGGGCCAAAAAGCGGGAGTTCGATTATGTATATAATATTGATCAGTCGCAATTATTATTTATTCGCTGTTTATGTTTACATAATATCCCCTTCTTGTCTTTTTCTTTCTGTTATTATCTTTTAACAGCCAATAATGCCGGAACCGATCCTAGCTATCCTGCAGAACTTTTTGATAAAGAACTGCCGTTTCCTGATCAAAACATACAAAGAACACTTTTTCCGGGAACTGATGGTTTTCCAGATAGTGCAGCACTTCCTTCACGGCGATCTCAGCGGCTTTTTCCCTGGGATAACCGTACACACCGGTGCTAATGGCCGGAAACCCGATTGTTTTTATATTTTTCTCGGTGGCCAATTTCAGGCTGTTTCGATAACAGGCAGCCAGCAGTTCCGGCTCTCCGGCCTCTCCGCCGCGCCAGACCGGTCCCACTGTGTGTATGACATGTCCGGAGGGCAGGTTGTAGCCACCGGTTATCCGGGCCTGACCTGTCGGGCATCCGCCGATGGTCCGGCATTCTGCCAACAGGTCGGGACCAGCGGCCCTGTGGATGGCTCCATCAACCCCTCCGCCTCCCAGCAGTGACTCATTGGCCGCGTTTACAATGGCATCCAGCCGGAGCCTGGTTATGTCATCCTGGATAACCTCCAATCTCCGGGCTAATTCCGACGATATTTCCATGGCAATATCTCCCGCCAGTTTTTGAATTCAATGCCACCCCTGAATTGGATATGTCCAGAAGCCGTTTATTGCTCATCCTATCATATTTATACTTGTCATATCATAATGTTGCGAAGAGTTATTATTTGTTTTTTCATCCACTTTGTTTTCAGCAAAACGCCAGCCGGTTTTCGGTCAAATCACATTCTATCAGGATGCAGTATGATATAGCAGCAAGGCCGAGTTTATCCTGTTCTTCGGCAGGTTGTTTCGCGATACTTGCCCTGATTCAGGCAGAAGAATTAAAATTAACACAGAAGTATCAACCCGAAACCGCGCCACGCCACCGGGGAGAATCCCATGAAAGCTATCAACATAAACGGCTACGGAGGACCAGAGAACTTGGTTCTTACTGATATTCCTCAACCAAAGCCCGGGCCGGGACAACTGCTGGTGCGTGTTCGCGCCACGGCCCTTAATAGAGCCGATATCCTGCAACGCAAGGGGCTGTATCCTCCTCCTCAGGGGGAATCACCCATACCTGGGCTGGAGATAGCCGGAGAGGTAAAGGACTGGGGTGAGGGCGTGGAGGACGTTGCCAACGGCATGCGGGTATTCGGTCTGGTTGGCGGGGGCGGCTACGCGGAATATGCGCTGCTGGACAGAAAGATGGCCATGACTGTTCCAGATAGTTGGGACTTTGCCCAGGCCGCTGCGGTCCCCGAGGTGTATCTCACGGCCCATGAAACACTATTTCATCTGGCCGGACTTCAGCCTGGTGAGACTGTTTTGATCCATGCCGGCGGCAGCGGCGTCGGCACAGCCTGCATCCAGATGGCCCGGCATGCCCAGACCACCATCTACATAACCGCCGGTTCCGATGAGAAGATCAAGCGGGCGCTGGACCTGGGGGCCGATGCCGGGATCAATTACAAGACCAGTGATTTTCAGAAGGAGATCCACACCCTTACAGGGGGCAAGGGCGTTGATGTGGTTGAGGATTTCATAGGAGCTAAATATCTTGCCGCCAACATGGAAGTGCTGAAGCCCGGTGGCCGCATGATCCTGGCAGCGCTTATGGGAGGCAATAAGGCGGAAATTGACCTGGGAACAGTGCTGAGGAAACGCCTCCGGATCATAGGCTCAGTGATGAGGTCGCGTTCCCTGGAAGAAAAGCGGCTGATTACCGAACGCTTCAGCAGCCGCTGGCTGCCCCTTATGCAAAGCGGCGAGATCAAACCGGTCATTGACAGCACGTTCCCGCTGGAGGCTGCCCGTGAGGCCCATGAATACATGGAGGCCAACCGCAACTTCGGCAAGATCATTCTAACCCTGGACTGAGCCGTCAGGATGGCTACCGGGGCTCGCTGGCGGGCCTGATTTCCGACTCCTGAACCATCAGAGCCCCGGCCACCATATCCGCGACCGCCAGCCCCTCCGGGGTCAGCCTGAACCGTCCGGATTGATAAACGGCCTTACCGGCTTCCACAAAGCCTGCTAGCAGCCGGTCACGGAAAGGATTATCCATGATGCCGTGACTGATGCCCCAGTTCCCAATATCAAGCCCATCTTTCAGCCGCAGGGATATCATCAGTGCTTCATTGGCCAGTTGCGCGGCGGAAAGCCTTTCCCGGAACTCCCAGTCCTGCCCCCTGCTGGCGATGTTCCTCATATAGGCTCTGATATGCCGTGAATTGCGCATCCTGAAGGGCTTGAGATAGGAATGGGCGCCGCATCCGATGCCCAGATAGGGTTTGCCGCTCCAGACCAGCTGGTTCTGCCGTCCCTGAAACCCCGGGCGGGCGAAATTCGAGATTTCATACTGAGTATATCCCTGCTTTTTCAATGCGTTCCATAGCTCGAGCATAATATGGGCCGCCTCATCACCATCCGGCACTTTGACAGCCCCCTGTCCAGCCGCCGCCGGAACAGCGTCCCCGGTTCCATATCCAGATAGTACAGGGACACATGGGCGGGCTCCCACCGTTTCAAAGCTGTTATGTCTTCCTGGGCCTGCCGCAGCGTCTGTCCCGGCACGCCGCACATCAGATCTACATTGATATTTGCCGGACCATGGGCGGCCAGCACGTCCATGGCCGCGCAGGCCTGGGCCGAGTCATGGCCCCTTTCCATGGTTTTAAGCGTGCCTTCATTGAAGCTCTGCACGCCCAGGCTCATTCTGTTCACACCCAGGGCCACCAGTTGCCGGACATAGTCTTTTTTCACATCTTCGGGATTGAGCTCAAAAGCTGTTTCGGCCTGACCGGCCAGTGAACAGACTTCCTGGATGGCTCCAAGCAGGTTTTCCACCTGCCCGGCGGATAGTGTGGAGGGCGTGCCTCCGCCAATATATACGGAATCCAGCCCCCCTGCCGGTATATTTACAGCCGGGGCCTGGGCGCGCAGTTCCCTGTCCAGCATCCGCAGGTATTCATCATGCAGACCCTGGCGGTTTGCGTGCATGGCAAAGGCGCAAAACGGGCAAATGGAGTGGCAGAAAGGTATGTGTACATAGAGAGCCGAACAGGGTGGATTGCCGTCGGCAGGGGACTCCGTTTCCATTTGTCCGGTCGGCCTCATCCAGGCTTAAAACCCCGTGGTCCTTTTGGTGAGCGTTACCCCTGGGGCAGCTTAACGTACGAGGGCGTGAATGGCCTTCAGTTTGTCCATCAGAGCCTCGATTTCCGCCATGGGTATCATGTTGGGGCCGTCACAAAGGGCGATTTCCGGGTTTTCATGGGTTTCCAGAAACACCCCGTCGGCTCCGGCCGCTACTGCGGAACAGGCCAGAGTCTTCACGAACTGCCGCTCTCCGGCGGACTTGCCTGCCCCACCCGAGGGCAGTTGCACGCTGTGGGTCGCGTCGATTATCACCGGGTAACCAAATGATTTCATTATGGGAAATCCGCGCATATCCACCACCATATTGTTGTAGCCGAACATGTAGCCCCGCTCCGTGATAATGATGCGCTCGTTGCCGGTGCTGGTCATTTTGTTCAGCGCATGCTCCACATCGCGTGGGGCCATGAACTGCCCTTTCTTGAAGTTGACGATCCTGCCGGTGCGGGCCACCTCCACCAGCATATCGGTCTGGCGGGAAAGAAATGCGGGTATCTGTATAATATCAAGCACCTGAGCGGCCGGCTCAATTTCCTCGAACCGGTGAACATCGGAAACCAGCGGAACATTGACCTCGTTCCTGATCTGCCGGAAAAGTTCCAGGGAGTCCTTCAGACCCGGCCCCCGGAATCCCCCCAGGGAAGTCCGGTTGGCTTTGTCATAGGAAACCTTGAATACAAAAGGGATCTGAAGTTTTTCAAAGATGGTTTTCAGCTTCCGGGCAAAATCAAGCGTCTGGCCGGGGCGTTCGGAGTCTTCGATGACATCCGGACCCGCCAGTGCAAAAAACGGCACTTCACTGTTATAAAAGCTTTTCAGATCAAACATATATTCATGCACCTTTGCGAATAAAACAATTAATCCAGTCGCTTAATTAAGCGTTCAGGGCGCCTTGCCGGCCAAAATCATTTCTTCGGCCCGGGCCAGGTCCTCCGGCACATCCACCCCAAACCCCGGCGAACGGGCCACGAAGCATTGAATGC
>JAOUPZ010000088.1 GCA_029879595.1 Deltaproteobacteria bacterium
CCTACTGGGCCTATGGTGTCACCGTATCCGGCAATTACGCGGTTGTGGCGGATTCATCATCCGGCCTGAAAATTTTTAACATTTCCAATCCTGCTGATCCAAGAAAAGTAGGCGAGTACGATACACCCGGCAGTGCCTACGACGTTGCTGTTTCCGGTAAATTCGCCTACATAGCGGATGAAGCTGCCGGTTTGCAGATAGCCGAGATGGAACCGACGCTAACCCCCCTTTATTCAACCGGCTTAGCAGCTGGTCCTGATCTCATCTACACTGTATCTTGGATGGAAACCGAAATTCCGCAGACACAAAAGGTCAGGTGTGGGGTTAACGGCGGCACCTGTACGGTAGGGACGATTGACAACACCGCCAATACCGCCACAGTTACCTGGACTCCCCCCTCCGAACCTGGAGACCACGAAATCCGATTTTTTGTGGGAACTTATCACTACTCCATCAGCAGGTATGACCGGGTGAGTTTCCAATAGGGCCTTCCGTCGTTTAGCCTAGGTCAGGCTTACATTGAGGGTGATATTATCCGGGACAGCCTTCCCCCCGGCCCGCTTGCAGGGGAAGGGTTTTCCCGTTTGGCGCCGCATATGTATTGCTGTGCAGGGGGACGCCAACCACTCCCGAACCAGCAAGCCAAGGCTCCCCCTCTCCACCTGTGTATAGACCTGGCGGGGTGCAATGGCCGGGTGGTGCAATGGCCGGGCGTGTGAGATGGTGGGTGCTTCCAGCACACCATAGCCTTCCGGCTGTTTGTTTCATTCCCGCCAGCTTTCCCCCTCTGGCAGACGCTCGTCCCGAGCCCATGCCCCTTCTTCGCAAAGATAAAAAGCCCTCTTTTATCTCGCGACAAAACAGCAATGAACCCCACTCTCTTTAAACGTATAAAATCATCCGAAAATCCAATTAAACCACTGAAATATGGAGATATTGCAACCTGCGCACACCTGCTGAAACTTTCCCTTTTCCTATTCGTATATATGAGTGGAAGGTCAGAGTTTTTTTTCCAGCAAAGCTCAGACCGTCATAACCCGGATGGGATTGAGGGGCAGTATTGTCTGTATAGGAAAAGTCACTCTTGAAATTGGTTTTCTAAAATGTTCAGAAGTCGGCACTTTCTCTGTCTGCTCCATCCACAGAAGCTCCATCCAGAGAAATACCTGGATGGGTTGAAGTGAATTTTAAAACACGAATCCTAATTTAAACCACGACTATGGAGTTGAGTCATGAATCTCGCTTTACGGGGGAAAATATTTCTGGGAAACCTGATCCCCATGGCCTCCCTGCTAATTATTTCCATAACGGTATTTATTTCGGCCAATAACCTGCTCAAGAACCAGGGCTGGGTGGTTCACACCTACAAGGTAATAGGCCAGGGCAACCAGCTCATGAGTTACCTGGTGGACATGGAAACAGGCCTGAGGGGATTCATGCTCACCGGCAAGGACGAGTTTCTGGATCCGTACAACGGCGGAAAAGCCTCTTTCAGCAAGCTGATGGCTGAACTGCAAGAGACGGTCAATGACAACCCGCTCCAGGTGGGACGTTTGAAGAAGATTGAAGAACGTGCGATGGAATGGCAAAAAAATGTTACCGAGCCGTTTATCCAGCTCAGGCGTCAGGTGGTGCAGGGGCAGGCCACCCTGCAAGACGTAGAGGCCCGGGTGCAAAAGGCCGAGGGTAAGAAATACATGGACGACCTGCGGGTCAAACTGGCTGAATTCGTGGGCGAGGAAGCCAAGCTTGTCGAGATCAGGACTCAGGACTCAAAAAGTTCATCCACTTTCCTGATCGTGGTAACGCTGGGCGGAACGGCCATTGCCATTGCCCTGGGCCTGTTTGCCAGCCTGATGATCCTGCGCAGCATCATTACGCCCATCAGCAATGTGATCTCCGTCCTGCAATCCACCTCATCCCAGGTCAACTCCGCCTCCAGCCAGTTGCTGGCAGCTTCGGAAACGCTGGCTTCCGGCTCTTCCCAGCAGGTGGCGTCCCTGGAGGAAATCTCCTCCTCCATGGAGGAAATGGGATCAATGACCAAGCAAAATGCCGACAACGCCAGCAAGGTGAGCACCCTGGCACAGGGCGCCCAGGGTTCCACACAGCGCGGCTACGATGCCATGGGCCAGATGCAGACCGCCATTGACGACATCAAGAACTCCACAGACGAGACGGCACGGATCATCAAAACCATTGATGAAATCGCCTTCCAGACCAACCTGCTGGCCCTGAACGCCGCCGTTGAGGCCGCCCGCGCCGGAGATGCGGGCCGCGGTTTTGCCGTGGTGGCTGAAGAGGTGCGGAACCTTGCCATGCGCTCCGCTGAGGCGGCCCGGGAAACAAGCTCACTGATTGAAAACGCCCAGGGTCAATCAGGCAAGGGAGTGGAAGTAGCCAGCATGGTCGCCAACAGTCTCAATGAGATCCTGGAGGCCGTGGGCAATGTGACCAGCCTTGTCAACCAGGTGGCCACCGCCAGCAACGAGCAGGCCCAGGGCATCATGGAGGTAGGCAAGAATCTGAGCCAGATGGAAGGAATCTCCCAGAACAATGCGGCCAATGCCGAGGAAACTTCATCGACCGCCGGTGAGATGGCATCCCAGGCCCAGGCTTTGGACCAGGCTGTGGATAACCTGCGTAATATCGTGGGCGGCAATGCCCTGAGCATCGGTGCCAGCAACATAGCAATGCATCAGGCTGCCAATGGCGGGAATGGCGGGAATGGCCACGCGAAAAAGGTCAGATCCCTGGCGGCTTCCCCTGCCCCGGCAGCAGCAATCTCGCTGCGGAAGAAACTGGAGGAGGACGCTGAGTTTAGCTCCGCCCCTCCCCATTTTGATGAACTGGAAGAAAAGGACTTCAAGGATATGTGAACGTCCTGAGCCAAACCTGTTCCAAAAGCGCCATGTCTTACATGGCGCTTTTTTTTTGGGCCGGGTGAACCGGCTCTTCCTCCGTGTCCCGGATGGCAGTAGGCTAGAAGCTTTCTCAAAAAATATTATGCCTCCTGCGGGCTGGTGGGCCATGGCCCCCGGGGAAAGTTCCTGCCCGAGCCGTCAGCAGGACCCGCTGCCGGTCTGAGTGGCGTTTGATTTTCTGACCAGCTTCCAGTTTCGGAACAACCCGGCCCGGGGCTGGCTTTGATTTTTTCCCAGCCGGCGGATTTGCGGTTTGCAATTACCCGGAGAGGATTGGTAGTTTCGAAGGCATGAGGCTTTCTGTCACACACTTCCCCTTGCGCCTTTGGGAGCTGGCCACTGCCTGGGGCCGGGGTCTGCCGGGCCTGTTCATCATCGGGGCGCAGAAGGCCGGCACCAGTTCCCTGTTCCGCTACCTGGAACAGCACCCTGCGCTGGGCGCCTCCAGCCGCATGAAGGAACCGAACTTCTTTGAAAAAAGGCACCGCAGAAGCCTGTACTGGTACCGCTCCCTGTTCCCCTGGGCCGATGGAGACCGGCTGTTCTTCGAAGGCTCCACCAACTATCTGTTCCACCCGCAGGCCGCACAGAGGCTGGCCGGGGTCTTTCCCGAGGCACGGATGATCGCCATCCTGCGCGACCCGGTGGAGCGGGCCTTCTCGCACTACCAGCACATGCTCAGGGTGGGCGAGGAGACACTTGATTTTGCCGGCGCACTGGCCAGCGAGGAGGAACGGCTGGCCGGTGAAGAGGAGCGCCTCCTGGAAAACCCGGGGTACTTCAGCCGGGCCCACCGCAATTTTTCCTACAAGGCCCGAGGCCGCTATCTGGAGCAGATCAGGCGCTGGCACGAACACTTCCCCCCGGAGCGGCTGTTCATCGCCTCCAGCGAGGAGTTTTTCTCCGACCCAGCAGCCACACTGGAGGACATCTGCCACTGGCTGGAAATCCCCCCCCATGCGCCCGCCAGCACCAGGAGGTTCAACACGGGCAGCTATTCCGATGCAATCCCCCCGGAAACGCGTAATAGCCTGAGCAGGTATTTCTCCCCCTTCAACCACGAACTCTATCAATACCTGGGAAGGGATTTCGGCTGGCAGGAGGAGGGAAACATTACGGAAACCTGCCCTCCTGAAAATAAATAACCAGACTCCCTTGCCGCATCTTTAAAAGAACTGGCTCAACAGGCCGGGCTTCAACCCCGGCGCGCTTTTCATCCCATTGTTATTCATTTGTTTTTCAAGCACAGACAGCCCCGCCGGCGTGGATTGCCCCCCGTTGGAACATCCGTGAGTCATTTTGCGTTTACTACTTAAACTAATATGCCGCGCCAATGTCGCGATTTAAACCAAGTCAAGGCGGCGTATTCACCAGACACATCCGATCAAAGGGGCCGCCATGGCCCCGAGGAAAGAATCCGCCATGGGAACAAGGGACAAAACCATGCATCCAGATGCCGGCCGGCTGGGTAGGATCATCACAAGACTGGCCCTGGGCATGGCCCTGCTGGTCGCCGTGGGGATACCCCTGGGATTCTTCTCCATCACTTTAAGCTATGAGTTGCAGCACATCCGCTCGGAAGCCAGAAACATCGGGGTGACCATCTCCGGCTACCTTATGGAACACGGTGGGGACAGCACGGAGTACGACCCGAAGCTCCAGTCAGGCATGCACCGCACCCTGCTCGAAATCCAAAAAAAGGATCTCAACGCGGTTCTTATCAAAGACCTTTCGGGACACACCATAATTCAAAATGGGGTCCGCCCCCGGTTCATCCCCTTGATGACCAGTTCGGATTTTTCCGACGGGGGAGTCATGAGGGGTACGATAGTCGTGGAAAAATCGCCCCTGGACCTGCTGGCCGGCACCGGCGTATCAATGTTGGTTGGAACCATCCTGGGGCTGGCCCTGTTCTTTTCGGCAAGGGTGTTTCCGCTGCGGGTTTTAAACGCCACCATGAAACGGCTGGAAAAATCACAGGCCCTGCTGCGCGAAGCTCGCAACCGGGCCGAGTCGGCCAACAGGGCCAAATCAGACTTTCTGGCCGTAATGAGCCACGAGATCAGGACGCCCATGAACGGGGTTCTGGGAATGGCCCAGCTGCTGCGGGAAACCAGGCTCGACCCCGAGCAAAACACCTACCTGGAGGCGATTCTCCGCTCTGGCAAATCCTTGCAGGTGATCCTCAACGACATTCTGGATCTGTCCAAGCTGGAGGCCGGCAAGATGACCCTGGTCAAGGAGAGGTTCGACCTGTTTGAGCTGCTGGAGGAGGTGGAGGAACTCCTGGCACCGGAGGCCTTCAACAAGGGAGTGCACTTTTCCGTCTGCACCCCCCTGGATCTGCCGCCCTTTCTCCTGGGCGACGGCATCAGGCTCAGGCAGGCGCTGCTCAACCTGGCCAGCAACGCCGTCAAGTTCACCTCCCGGGGCGAGGTGGCCCTGATCGTGCGGGTACAGGAGCAGGATGAAAGCAAAGTGCGCCTGGAGATAGAGGTGCAGGATACGGGAAAGGGAATCGCGGAGGAGTTCCTTCCCGAGCTTTTCGAGAACTTTTCCCAGCACACCACGGAAAAGGGCGGCAACCTGCGCGGCACTCTCCAGGGAACGGGCCTGGGCCTAGCCATCACCAGGAGGATCATCAACCTCATGGCAGGAACTATCAGCGTAAGAAGCAGCCCGGGCAAGGGCAGTTCCTTTAGAATCACCGTAACCCTGGATAAGGATCTGGACTCGCCGGGAGGGATTCTCAACCGGCAGATAGCACCCCTGTTTGAAAACCTGGAGGTGCTGCTGGTGGACGGCGAGCCATTCTCCAGGTCATCCCTGGACAGGCAGCTCAGGTCATGGGGGGCTTCGGTTTATCCGGTGGAATCCGGGAACATGCTGGAGGAAAAACTTTTCGCCCCGGATAACAAGACCGGCGCATTCCCCGTCATTTTGTTCAGCAAGGAGGGCTTTAATGAAAACGACGCCCTGGCACTGGAAAAAATGATTTCCGGACTGGACCGCAGCACCTGCACTGCGGTGCGCCTTCTGCCCCGGCATGGCCTGGGCAGGAAGCTCCGTACTCCCTCAAATTCCGGTGAGAGCTTTCTGCTGGCTCCCCTGCGCCTGACCGAACTGGCCGGACTGCTCAAGACCCATCAGGACAACAGCGCCAAAATTACGCTCCAGCAGGAATCCTCCCATTCTCCCGCCCCGAAAAAACGGCCGAAGCCTTCCTCACGGGGAAGAATCCTGGAACCCCCCGCCGCCGCAAAGAAAATCCTGGTGGTTGAGGACAACGAAGTGAACCAGTTCCTCACCCAGGCCATACTTTTCAAGGAGGGATACCGGATCGATCTGGCCGAAAACGGCAGGGTGGCTCTGGACAAGGTGATGGAGACGGATTTTGATCTGATTCTCATGGATATCATGATGCCGGAAATGAGCGGCTACGAAGCCACCTCCGCCATCAGGAGGCTTTCCGGCAACAAAGGGCGGATTCCGGTTGTGGCTTTGACCGCCAGTGCCATGCTGGAGGATGTGGAGAACTTCACCTCACTGGGCTTCGATGATTATGTGATAAAGCCTATTGAAATCAATGGGTTGTTGATAGTGGTGAAAAAATGGCTCCGCAAGGCTGAAAAAAGCCGCCTGAGAGCCTGACCCCGCCCCGCGCTCCCGGGGGCCGGCTTGTTGCGGGAGCGCCTGAACCGGGCAGGCCTCGCCTCGGTTTTCCCAATACTTTTTTGCTTTACCAGTCAAAACAATGGTAAATGATAAGGGAATGTTCCGGACCGGACGTCCGGATTTCCGGCAGGGAACGTATTTTCCCGGTACATATTTACCCGGGAATGATCCAAACAAAGGAGCACTCCGGCCACACACCGGTGGCAGCCGGGACCGGACTCCTCTCAGGCAGAATATTCGACCGAAAGGGAAGCAATGCCTCCATCAACAACGCCGGGACAATCCACTGCCAGGGTTTTCCGCTCCCCACGACGGGGTGGAACCTGGCGGCTGCCTTTTGCGGCGGCAGTGGCTGTTGTGCTGCTGGCCCTTGGCGCAGCCAGCAGGGTGGAAGCCCTGTCCTGCGCAGACCTGGACAGCGAGGAAAAGATAAAGGCCCACATTGAGCGCAGCAGCGAAACCAACCCCCTCTGGCGCGAGAATCTAAGCGTGTACCTGGAGGTAAGCCCCTGCGAAAAGGAAGTCTGCTCCCGCGAAAAGCTGAAGGAGCGGATGGCCCTGATCCAGAACATCCACTTTCTCAGGGCCGGGGAACGGCGGCGCGTGGTTGTGCTCAGCGGCCCGGAAGCCCCCCAGTGCGTCATCAACAGGGACAACCGCAACTTTATT
Organism: Deltaproteobacteria bacterium; assembly: GCA_029879595.1. Taxonomy (GTDB): domain Bacteria; phylum SAR324; class SAR324; order SAR324; family JACQKK01; genus JAOUPZ01. The sequence continues at coordinate 7,269 of JAOUPZ010000088.1, forward strand.
TGCTCCCAGTGCGACTCCACCACCAACAGGCAGTGCCGCAGCGTGGTACAGGACAGTGCCTCCGGACGGATCAGGGGCACCAACATCGACCTTTCCGACTGGGACATCTTTCAGGGCAAGGACTATCAGACCACCTGCCTCGCCGGAACTCCTGAAGGGGACTCCATCCAGCTTGAATCCAGGCGGGTACAGGGCCAGCACACCTATGAGCGCATTGTTTCCTCGTTTGAAAAGGAGCGGGGGGTGCTGCAGTCAATCGAGTTTTTCTCCGAGGGGGTGGTACGAAAGGTCTACCGCATTTTCACCAAGTATTATATCAGGATCGGAGATGACTGGGTGGCCACCATTTTCAGGGTGCGCTCCACGGTTGGTTCGGAAAAGGACTACCTGTTCGAAACCCAGGTGAGGATTCTGCCCGATGAAACCAACAAGCCCACCCTGTACCTTGATCCCTCGCTGGACCCCAAACTGAAGGGGTACGATATAAACTCGCTGTTTTTCACCAACTGACAGTTCGCGCCATGCGTTGCTACGAGAAACCGGGTCAGCTAAAAACCTGCGCCTGGCTGTTCCCTCTGGCCCTGGTTCTGGTCATGGCTGCATTCAGCAGCACTGCCCGGGCCAAAGAAGGCGCACCACCGGCAGAAAACGGCGCGGAAGACCGCCCGTTTTTTTCCGAAGGGGTGCAACAGGCGCCTCCGGCGGGATCCGCAGAGGACTCACCGCCTGAGGACGACGCCCCCTTCATATCAGAGGAAGCCGCCGGCATGCAGCCCCAGGCGCCTGCGCCGCCCGCCGCGGATGAGGCCGGCAGCGACGGCCCGATCATTTCAACTCCGGGGCCTTCGACCGCTGAAAAATCCCGGGACGCGACCTACAGCCGGGCCCGGGTCTCGTTTCAGCACCGCTACAAGGTGCTTGCCGGGGGCAACCACACCCGGGGCATCTTTCTGTTCTTCACCGGCAGGGACGAATTGCGGGAGGCCCGGCTGCTCAACTCCTACCAGCAGACAATCCGCATTGAGGAATCCCCCACCGAATATAAATTCGTGAAGTTCTCCATCGACTTCACCCAGAATTACGACTTTGAGAGCGAACAGTTTTTCGACAGTTATTTTGTCTTCAATGAAATATTTGTGAACAGCCGTGACGAGAAAAGCCAGTACCGCTTTGGCAACCAGGTGTACAAGCTGGGCAAGATTGATCTGGGCAGCCCCATTGATGTGCTCCACTATCAGAGCCTCACCGGATATCTGACCCTGGACTCGGAATCCACCAAGGAATCCCTGCCCTCATTCCGATATGATTTTTTTGGGCAGAACAACCGGTTCACGCTTTTTCTGGCCCCCATCGCCACCCGCACCTTTGGCATGCGTCTGACCAAGATTCGCGAGGACGCCCAGGCCCGCGACCAGGGTGAACAGCCCGAGAAAAACTCCATGCTCCGGGAATACGGAGGGCTGCAGTGGGAATGGCTGGGGAGCATCCTGAACGTGCGCATGGGGTTGTTCCGCTGGTTTGACAACCGGCCCCAGGTATCCTGGGAGCTCAGGTCGCCCAAGGCAGGCACCGAAGGGGCCTTCGAGGGGCTGATCACCAACTACACCGAGGATGAAAGCCGTTCCAGTTTTTTCACCCTGGAGCTGGACCTGGCCTATAAGTCCGTGGGCTGGAAACTCGACCTGGGAGTATTCAACCGGAAGAACTTCTACGACTACCAGGTGTTTCCCGATGGCAGCATATCCTTCGACACCGTGGGAGTGCCCCACCTGGGGCTGGCCACCTCGGTGGAAAAGGCCCTGGAAAAATCCTATATTATGCTGGTATACACATACCAGAAGCTCTGGAATGTCCCTGAGTACTCACATGTGCTGTTTTTGGAAAACGAGGAGCATATCAGCCCCCACCCCAGGGATCTGGAAAAGCACGGGTTCATGGGTTTTTACAGGAGGCAGGCCGGTGACAACCAGTCGGTGTCCATGATATTCCATCACACCTTTCCCTTCAGGGAAAACATGGGGTTTGTCACCTGGGCCATCAAGCGGCCCCAGTTCAACTCTGAATGGGCCCTGAAGGTGTTGGTATTCAAAACGGAGGAACAGAAGATGACCGGCGACACCATTGATTCAAGGCAGCTGTTCCTAACCTACACCCGGAATTTTTCCGGGTGATGGCGACAACCTCCACCCCGGCCATGAGGTGAAAGGGTGATCCGCTGGCTGCAAAAAACCGTTGCCCTGCGCTGGGTAATCCTGCCGTTGGTGTTTGGAATCACAGTGTACATGGCGTACCTGAGCGCCTCTCGGCTGACCGATGACAGCGGCACCCTGATCTTCGACACATCCCTGGACAACTACCTGAGCAAGGGCCGGGACAGCTACCGTTTCTTTTTACAGGTAACGGAGATGTTCGGGGATGACCAGTTCATCCTGATGGCCACCCAGCCCCCGGCAGGGTCGGGGCCCGACGCGGAATTCTTCCTGGAGCTGGACGCCATGTCCGCTGACATCCGGCGGCAGGTCCCCGGGGTGAAGGAAGTGCTGAGCGTAATCAACACTCCACAGTTCCTCACCTCCTGTGTGGGGGATTCGCATTTTTATTTCGAGGCCCCCGGGTCGGTCTGCGTTTCCCTGCTGGAGCAGTTGCAAGCAGCGCACAAATGCTGGGATGAGCACCCCCAGGGGCTGGCCGCGCCAACCGGCTCCGCTGCGGCTGGCCCCGCCGCCGATGATCCGGATGGGCCTGTGTTCTTTTCCGGCGGGGAGGACGGGTCTAGGGAAGAAGCCCCGCAGGCCGCCTCTGCATCCGACACCCCGCCCCCGACAGACGGCAACGAGGAGGAACCGGTGTTTTTTCCCGGCGGAAAAAGCACGGCCCCGGACCCTGCGCCAGCCTCCACAGGCATGGAAAAAACAGTGGCGGGCAACCC
>JAOUPZ010000404.1 GCA_029879595.1 Deltaproteobacteria bacterium
CCGGCCACGGGCACTTCGACATGGGTGCCTACGACGCATACTTCGCCGGAGAACTGACGGACTATGAGTATCCGGTGGAACAGGTGGAAAAGGCGCTGTCCGAACTGCCGCCGGTGGGGCAGTAAGCCCTATGGCCCGCACCAACGTGGTGCGGGCCCTTCCCCCCACACATAAACGCACACCCATTCACAGCCAACCCGCCTGACCCGGCGCGCAGGCACCCTCTCTTTCCTTCTTGCCGTCCACGGCTGGCATGCCGCCCCGTGTTCGGATAAGATCAAGCCAGCTGAAAAACAACCGCGTATCAAACTTGGCAGGAACGGCACCATGAAAGTATCCGAGCGCACACTGGAGTTCGACGCGACCCTGTGGGTGCAGCATTCCGGGGTGGATGTGGCACGGCGGGGAGACAACCTGGCGGTCACCGCCCGGGAGGAGGAAGCCTGGCTCAAGGTGTTTAACCACTTCGGGCGGCTGCACAAGCTGTATATCTTCGAGGAGGGCCGCTGGATTGATGGTGATACCGGCGCCCCGCCGGAGGCCCTGGACGAGGCCGAGGCCGGACACCTGGCCGCCCCGGCGAATAAGAAAGCCCGCACGGGCAAAACCGGCGGAAAGACCGCCGCCAGGGCTGGTGGGAAATCCGGGAAAAAAGCCCCGGAAAATCCCGCCCCACCGGCGGCCCGGACCGGCAGGGCCAAGCCCGGCGGAAAGAAATGAGCCACCATGATTTTCAGGGGTTCGTACCCGAGGTGGACGATGAGACCCTGGCCCGGGAAAAACAGAAAGCGCGCGACCTGCGCGGCAGCCAGTGGTGGAAAAACAAGCGCGCCACGGGCGTATGCCACTACTGCCGGCAGCGCTTCCCCGCCCGCGAACTGACCATGGACCACATCATCCCTCTGGTGCGGGGGGGGCGTTCGGTAAAATCAAACCTGGTGCCCTGCTGCAAGGAATGCAACAGCAGGAAAAAATACCTGCTGCCCCAGGAATGGGAGGAATACATGGCCTCGCTGTCCAGCAAAGGAGACCCCGGCAAATGAGCGTGATCCGCTCTCAACTCAATACCGGCAGCGCCGAATACCGGGCCAACAAGGCCGCGCAGGAGGAAAACCTGCGGCTGCTGGGCCAGAGACTGAGCCATATTTATGCCGGAGGGGGCGAACAGGCCCTGAAAAAACATACCGCCCGGGGCAAGCTGCCCGTGCGGACCCGCGTGGAAATGCTGCTGGATCCCGGCTCGTACTTTCTGGAGTTTTCGCCCCTGGCCGCCTGGGACATGTACGACGGCCAGGCCCCCGGCGCGGGGCTGGTCACCGGGTTGGGCCTGGTGGAGGGCCGGCAGGTGGTGGTGATCGCCAACGACGCCACCGTCAAGGGCGGAACGTACTTCCCCATGACGGTGAAAAAGCACCTGCGGGCGCAGGAAATCGCCCTGGAAAACCATCTGCCCTGCATTTACCTGGTGGACTCCGGGGGGGCCTTTTTGCCCATGCAGACCGAGGTGTTTCCCGACCGGGAGCACTTCGGGCGCATATTCTACAACCAGGCCCGGATGTCCGGGCTGGGCATCCCCCAGGTGGCGGCGGTGATGGGCTCCTGCACTGCCGGGGGGGCCTACCTGCCGGCCATGTGTGACGAGAGCATCATCGTGCGGGGCACCGGAACGGTGTTCCTGGGCGGGCCGCCCCTGGTTAAGTCGGCCACGGGGGAGGACGTGACCCCGGAGGAACTGGGCGGGGCGGAGGTACACGCCTTCCGCTCCGGGGTGGTGGACCACTACGCACACAGCGACACAGAAGCCCTGGCAATGGCCCGCCGGATCGTGCGCCACCTGGGTTCGCCCGGCGCGAACGCCGCCACCCGGCCCCAGGCCGAGCCGGCCAGCCCGGAGGACCCCCTGTACGATCCCGCTGAACTGCTGGGGCTGCTGCCGCCGGACCTGCGCACACCGTTCGAGGTGCGCGAGGTCATCGCCCGGCTCACCGACGGCAGCCGCTTCCACGAGTTCAAGGCCAATTACGGCGTGGAACTGGTCTGCGGCTTCGCCCACATACTGGGGTATCCGGTGGCCATCCTGGCCAATAACGGCATCCTGTTCAGCGAGAGCGCCCTGAAGGGCACCCACTTCATCCAGCTGGCCGCCAGGAGGGGCATCCCCCTGGTGTTCCTGCAGAACATCACCGGGTTCATGGTGGGCCGGGAGTACGAGCACCGGGGCATCGCCAAGGACGGGGCCAAGCTGGTCACTGCGGTATCCACCTGCGGGCTGCCCCGCTTCACGCTGATCATCGGCGGGTCCTTCGGCGCGGGCAACTACGGCATGTGCGGCCGGGCCTATTCCCCCCGGCTGCTCTGGATGTGGCCCAACGCCCGCATCTCGGTGATGGGGGGGCGGCAGGCCGCCGAGGTGCTGGCCAGCGTGAAGACCCAGGCCGGCGGTGGTTCCCCGGAGAGTCTGGATGACTTCAAGGCCGCCATCGAGGAACAGTACGACCGGGAGGGCTCGCCCTACTACAGCACCGCCCGGCTCTGGGACGACGGAATTCTGGCTCCCCAGGACTCCCGCCAGGCACTGGCGGCCGGGCTCATGGCCTCCCGGAACGCCCCCCTTCCCCGACAGGATTTCGGGATCTTCAGAATGTGATGGGGCCTCCAGTGCCAATTCTTTCCACCCCACAGCTCCATGTGCCAACTCACCGCCCTGGCGGG
>JAOUPZ010000405.1 GCA_029879595.1 Deltaproteobacteria bacterium
GAAACTCTTCAGTTTGTTATTCGGGCGGTTCAATCCCCTGGAAAGAATCATATGCGGGCCTCTTCCCAGAAAACACTCCCTGAAGGACTCGGAACGCCACCACCAGAACCTTGAACTGACCAGGGCAAGGCAGCAGGCGGACAGCATCCAGGAACGTTTAAGGGCACAGGAAAGCCAGCTTAGAGAGCGGCGACCGGAACTGGCAAGGGAACTTGGCTCTGAACAAGGGACTCCGGAACCTGATTCCGGTTCCTGGATTTGGCGGGGGATATCCAAGACCCGCTCAAAACTGTCCGAGGGACTGGGCCTGATAATCAAGGGCCGGCAATCGCTGGACCCGACCATCCTGGAAGAACTGGAGGAGTTTTTGCTGTCGGCTGACATCGGCCCGCAGACAACCGACAGGCTGATAAAGGGTCTGGCGGAAAAGCTCCGCGCCTCCGGCCCGACCATGCCGGGACAGCTCAGGGAACTGCTGCGCGAGCAGGTGGCCCAGGTAATGAACCGGCAGTATTCAACACCCAGGGAAAACGCCGGCGGGCCAACTGTAATTCTTTTTGCCGGGGTTAACGGCAGCGGCAAGACCACCACCATCGGCAAACTGGGGGCGATGTATGCCTCACAGGGGCTCAAAGTGCTGCTGGCAGCCGGCGATACCTTCCGTGCTGCGGCCGCCGAACAGCTTGCCGGCTGGTCCCAGCGCTCCGGCTGCGCCCTGCACAGGGCCCAGGAGGGCGCCAATCCATCCGGTGTGATTTACCAGGCCGTGGAAAAGGCCCTGAACGAAAGTTTCGATGTGGTGCTTTGCGACACGGCGGGCAGGCTGCACACCAAGTCCAACCTGATGGAAGAACTCAAGAAGATCAAAAGGGTGATCGGAAAGCTTATCGAAGACGCCCCCCACGAGACCTATCTGGTGCTGGACGCCAACAACGGCCAGAACGCAATCCACCAGACCCGCGATTTCAACGAGACTGTGGGGCTTACCGGACTTATTGTCACCAAGCTGGACGGAACGGCCCGCGGCGGGGTTATCGTGGGCATCGCCAACGAGTTTGAACTGCCCGTCCGGTATGTCGGCGTGGGAGAAGGAGTGGAGGATCTGAGGCAGTTCGACGCCAGGGAATTCGTGTCCTCATTGTTCGGGTAGGATCGCTATTTCAATCTGAGTCAGGCTCCCTGAAGCCACGTTTTTTTGGGGAGCTCGTTTAATAACCAAGCCGGGAAGTTTACAGTCATGCCCCAGGGGATCGTACAGAGTTTTGATCAGGAGAAGGGTCACGGCATCATACTAACCGATGACCAGGAAGAGTTGCCGGTACACCGGTCGGCCCTGGCCGAGGAGTCAGTTTCCTCGTTGTATCCGGGTGATGTGGTGGAGTTCAGGGTCGGCAAGAACCGCTATGGCAGAAGATCCGCGCTGGAGGTGCGCCGTATCGGCTGGGACGAATCCCATGGCGACGAGGACGATGAGCCCAAGGAGTGGACTTTCTGAAAGAATTTGCCGGGCGGCCTACTGCTGCGCGGCTACCTCCTGCTTGCCCATTTCCTTCAGCAGTACCAGCAGTTCCCTGCCGCCCTCCTGCTCCACGTAATGGCAGTTGACGCGGTATCTCATTTCCAGCAGATCAGGATCGATTTCTTCCACATCACAGGCAATCACCTCGGCTTCTATGGAAAACACCTGCCCTACCTGAATGGAGAAGCGCTGCCCGATCTGAAAGGCGTGGGTGGAGTAAAACGCCAGGCCTTCCACCGAAACATCAATGGTGGATACATTGAGGGTGATGCTGAGTGAAAGCTCCGTGGAATCCAGCTTGAACCTGGGATTTGACCGGCGCTCCCTTTCTTCGGAAAGACGGATTGATTCCTCGCTTTCCACTATCTGCTGGTATTTGTCCTGGTTTTCTTTTTTACTCATGTGACCCGGTGTTTATAATTCCTGTTTTTGCGTTTGTCGTGGTTCCGGAAGCGTGCCTTTGTTCTTTATGGCCTGTATATCCGGCGGAAAAGTTATACTGCATCCTGCGATAAACAAGGGCCCGATGGCAAGGGCGGATTTGATTTTGGATAGCACTGCCCGTTCTTATTATGAATTTATACGACGCCGGGTCAGATTTTGTTCAGATGATCGGCGATTCCCGCCCTTTTACCCGCCCAGCGGATTGCTCCCGGCGGGATTTTTCTCCCGGATAACGCAGTCGGGCCGGGGCTGATATCCGGGGCTGAGACCGGTGTAGGGGACAGTGTAAGGGACAGTGCAGGGGCCGATATTTCCAGCGTCATTTACTCCATATGTTTTTACTCCTTGCCAATTCCCGGGGTGTTTTTTAGAATTTATGCAAAGGGAATGTTTCAGGCTGCGCCCAGTGAACACCGGCAGGGCGGCAGCGGCAAGCACACTGCACGCGGAAGTTTGAAGGGTCGGCCAACAAAAACCCGGTAATCTCAGGTTTGCCGGATACTCCCGCCAGGGGCCTGTTTCTTTAGCTCCGTAAATAACCAAAAGGCATTGTCAGCGACAATTCCGCCGCCATCGAACCTCCTTCTGCGCCTATATGAAAACCGAAGAGCTAATAAACCATTTCAAGAACCGTCGTCCGGTGCTGTTGATAGTGCTTGACGGCTGGGGGCTGGGCAGGGGGGACCAGGGAGATGCGATTTTCCACGCCAGCACGCCCGTCATGGACCGGCTGGCGGCCAGTTC
>JAOUPZ010000406.1 GCA_029879595.1 Deltaproteobacteria bacterium
GGGGGCCCTCCGGGGTGATCGGCACCAACAAGCCCGACTCCATTGCCACCGTCAAGGTCATGGTCGAGGATTTCCAGGTTCGGCCCCAGCTTTTGAAAGCCGAACATTCCCGGAAGGATATCGGGGGAATCCTCGACAAGAAGGGAGTGCGGCATTTTTCCTTCGAGGAATGGAGAAAAATCGACGAAATTGAGCAGAAGCGGGGACAGGCCAAGGGCAAGCCCCGGGAAAAATTCACCAGCCTAGCCGATATCCTCAAGGCACTGGGCTGAGGGTTGGGCTGAGGGGATTTCTGCCAGGGCTTAGGGAGGGCTGGTTGCCCGCCGCTGGCGGGTGCGTGGGGCCGCAGGCCATAAGGTGCTGGGCCGGTAACCCTGCGGCTGGATGACCATGCCGAGCAGGTATCCGGCCCGGGGAGGAAATTAAATTTCGGAAATATCAATTTTTCCGGTTGCGTTTGCCTTTGTATTATGACAATCTCCAAAATTGTTGTTCGCGGAGTTTTTGGAAGGGAGGGAAGGCCGCCTTTTCCGGGGCCTTGTCGGAAGAACGGAGAACATCTGTTTTCCGCCATATCCGGGGCACTAGCTAACAGGAACCAATATTCAGGGCGGGCCGTGGATGCCGGTGATAGAACCGTGCCCTGCCAGTTCTGAACTTGATTTTCAAGGTGGTTCCCGGGTCGCTAATGGGCCTGCCTGAGGCAGGTTCGGGGAAATGCCCAGGATGCACAAGGCGCCAAAAGTGTCTTTGGTGCAGGCGAAAAACGGGAAAAAAACCATCTTGAAAAAGAGCCACGGCAAACGACCGCAGGTGTACGAGGTGGCGGGGGCCTGTTTTCAGTCCAAAAAAACTCCGAAGCTTTCCAGCAATCAACCCGGTATATAGATTGCCGGGCTGAAAGCCAGTGGTTGCCGGCCGTGACCGAGTTTTCGTGCCGGGAACGCCCGGTGTTTGTGACATGCCGAAGAAATACCGAGTGTGTGACAAATTTTGTTACTGGTTTTATTACTGGGTGGCAGGGTACCAGAACCCGGCCCGCCCTGAATGTGACTCACCAGTTGGAGACAGATGAACCTAGCTCTTAACCGTCAGGCGACTTTCAAGAACATCGCTGCGGGACTGTTGTCCCTGGTGGTGCTGATGATCGCCGGAATGGCATATGCCCAGGTTACTCCCCTGACCGATGCGGATGTGGAAAAGATGAAAAAGGCCTTCACCGGGCCTGCTTCAGCCGAGCAGCCGATTTTGTTCAGCCACCGGATTCATGCCGGGCAGGACAAGATTGATTGCCAGTACTGTCATATCTACGCCCGCAGGTCTCAGTCATCGGGGGTTCCCCCTGTGGCCATTTGCCAGGGATGCCATAAGCTTATCGCCACCAACCTCGCCGAAGTCCAGAAGATGCTCAAGTACTGGGAAGAACAGAAGCCCATACCCTGGGTGAAAATTCATGATGTCCCGGACTTCGTGCGGTTTACCCATGAAAAGCATGTCGGCGCCAATAACGAGGTATATCCGGAGGGCATCCCCTGCCAGGATTGCCATGGCCCGATTGAAACCATGGATGTCGTGGTGAAGCAGAATCCCGCCTTCGGGCAGATGGGATGGTGCCTGGAATGCCATATCACCATTCCCGGAACCCAGGAGCGCAAGCGCGCCATCGCCGCAACTTTGACCAGTCTGGAGGTGAAGAATTACAAGCACCCCAGCGGCGATTATGGACGCCCTATATTAAGCGATTGTTTGACCTGTCATTATTGACGTTACCAGCCGGGTTGATCCCGGACACCGACGCCGCCGACATCGGGCGGAGCAGCCGGGGCCGGCTCCAGAGGGGCCGCCCGGGCATTAATGCTCATGACTGATGCGTGGTTGGCGTCCAGCGAAGCTAAGGAGAGTTCCTTTCATGGAAAAGGGCATTCGCAGAAGAGACTTTTTCAAGGCACTGGCCGCCGGTAGTGCCGCCGGGGCTGCCGTGGCAGCCTGCGCCGACAAGCCGGAGAAGCTGATACCCTATCTGCTTCCCCCCGACAACATTGAATTCAAACCCGGCAAGGTCGTTGAGTACGCGACCACCTGCATGGAATGTCCGGCCAACTGCGGCATGATTGTGCAAACCCGCGAGGGACGCGCCATCAAGGCCGAGGGCAACCCGGATCATCCTTCCAGTGCGGGTGCCCTGTGCATCAGGGGCCAGGCGGCTGTTCAATCCCATTACAACCCGGGACGGATCAACTCGGCCATGCTCAGGCAGGGTGGTTCGCACCAGCCCGCAGAATGGGCCGCCGCTGAGAACGCCCTGGCCGAGAAAATCCAGGCGCTTTCCAACAAGCGGCAGATGGTGCTGATCACCGACAACGCCGCCGGAAGCCGCGGGGCGTTTCTCGATCAGTGGCTCAAGGCCCTCGGGGCCGCGCCCAAGGTGGTGCTGGAGCCCCTGTCCCTGCACAGCATCAGGGCGGCCAACCAGATCGCCTTCCGCCGCGCGGAAATCCCCCAGTACCGCATCGAGCAGGCCAGCCTGCTGGTCAACTTCGGCGCGGAGTTCATGGAAACATGGACCAACCCGGTGGAAAACAGCCGGCGGTATGCCGAGATGCACAGCTACAACGACGCCAACGGCAGCAAGGGACGTTATGTCCATGTGGGTCCGTACCGCTCCCTGACGGGCGTGAACGCAGACCACTGGGACATAACG
>JAOUPZ010000089.1 GCA_029879595.1 Deltaproteobacteria bacterium
GGGCTACTCTCACCGGGGGGACGCTGGCCTTCAGTTTTTCCGGCCTGGTGGTCGCCTCGGTGCTGTATTCACTGCCCTTTGTGGTGCAGCCCCTGCAGAACGCCTTTGAAGCCATGGGCAGAAAGCCCCTGGAGGCCGCCTGGACCCTGGGGGCCTCCCCGCTGGACGCTTTTTTTTCCGTGGCGGCGCCCTTGTCCCTGCGTGGTTTTGTCACCGCCGCCGTGATGGGTTTCGCGCATACGGTGGGTGAGTTCGGGGTGGTGCTGATGGTGGGGGGAAATATCCCGGGAGAGACCCGGGTGATTTCCATAGCCATTTATGACCATGTGGAAACGCTGGAATATGGGGCGGCCCATCTGCTGTCGGGGATTCTGCTGGCGTTCTCATTCGTGGTGCTGCTGCTGGTTTACGCCATCAACCACAAGTGGCAGGAGGGCTGAGGACATGACGCCATCCGCACCAACCGGAAGCCCCCGAAACGACCTGCTGGCGGGGTGGTTCAAGCTGCAGCGCCAACAGTTCAGCCTGGACGCCAGTCTGACCATACCGGACCGCGGGCTGACCGGGATATTCGGGCCCTCGGGCTCGGGCAAGACCACCCTTTTGCGCTGCATCGCCGGACTGGAACGTGCGGGCAGGGGGGAACTCACCGTGGACGGCGAAACCTGGCAGGATGAACAGGGCCGGGTGTTCCTGCCGCCCTGGAAACGGCCCATCGGGTTCGTTTTCCAGGAGCCCCGCCTGTTTGCCCACCTATCCGTCCGGGAAAACCTGCTGTTCGGCCAGAAGCGCAAGCATCCCGGGGATGCGCTGGTAACGGAGAAACAGGTGGTGGAGATGCTGGGAATCGGCTCGTTGCTGGCGAGAAAACCGGACAGCCTTTCCGGTGGAGAACAGCAGCGGGTGGCCATCGGCAGGGCCTTGCTGACCAATCCCAAGCTGGTGCTGATGGACGAGCCCCTTACCGGCCTGGACAGGGCCCGCAAGGAGGAGGTCATGCCGTTTTTGGAACGGTTGCACAGGGAACTGGAGATGCCGGTGATCATGGTCAGCCATCACCTGGAGGAACTGATCAGGCTGGCCGATGCTCTGGTCATGATGGAGCAGGGCCGCATCGGGGCTTCTGGACCGCTGGCAGAGATGCTGACCCGCCTGGACAGTCCCCTGGCCAGGGAAGATAACGCTATCTCCGTGGTGGAGGGCGTGGTGACCAGGAGGGAGCCCGAATACGGACTGGTATGGCTGGAGACCCCCTTCGGCCCACTGGCCCTGGCCGATTGCGGAGAACCCGAAGGCACGCCACTGCGGGCCAACATCAAGGCCCGGGATGTGAGCATCTGCCTGGAGCGTCCGGGAAAAACCAGCATCCTCAACATCATTCCCGCCACAGTCGTGGAACTGGCCGGGGTGGAAGGGCAGCGCATGGTTAAACTGGACGCTGCCGGAGTGCCTCTGCTGGCGCGTATTACCGCCAGGTCGGCCTCGTCCCTTGGACTGCGCCCCGGGCTCAGAGTTTTCGCCCAGGTTAAGACAGTCTCCCTGCTGCCTCGTTGAGCCCAAATCCCTGCCCGCTGGAAACGAAAAAATTACGGATAATTGTTTTTTTTCATTGAAATCCACCCCTTGTCTTTGTTAAAAAAAGTGGAATGAAGCGTCGCAGAAAATGATTTGGCAACGACGCGGGAGAACGCACATCCGTTGACCTTCTGGAAAAAAGAAAAGCAATACAAGCAGTTGTGGGGCGGGGAGGCTCTATTTTTTATATGCATGATCTAGGGAAAGAGCAGAAAAACCCAGGGGGCATGGCGTCGACAATCCTGTTTGGTATCAAAGGGATAAGCTGAAGGCGCTGAAATGAAGTTTGAGGCGGCAAATAAAATATCTGATTACATTGCTCAACAAGGATCAAATGGAAAAGAGAAAGATAATGACCAGTCAGCTGAGGCCCGGGATGACGATCCACGGAATTCTCAACTTCTCCTCGGAGTATTCCATGCTGGACTCGGAACTGGTTGGAAAAATAAACCAGGAATTCAACGGGGCCCGGGCTGAAGTCAAGCGGAAATCCCAGGGACTTACCATACCCGTGGCTGAACTGAAGCCCTTTGACGAGTTGATCTGTCTGCTGGACATCCCCAAGGGGTGGCCCGGCAAGGAAGTCACACCGGAGTTGATCCAGGCACTCCAGAAAAGGGGTTTCCGCGGATTTGAGGTTAGCGGCGAGGGTCGGGAGATTCAGGCTGCCCAAAGCCAACCCGCCCAAAGCCAGCCCGCCCAGCCTGCTCCGGCCGCCCCGGCTGTTAATACAGCCCCCGGCGATAACGGCAACGGAGCCAGGCGGGTGGAAAACGCCAAAAAAATGCTGGACGGCCTGGAAAAGGCATCGGCGATCAAGGCCAAGTCCATGGAGGCTGTCCAGGACATGATGAACAACGGGAGAATGGGAAGATTTTCCACCGCTGGGGTGATGAGTTCCGTTTCCAGCATCCTGGAAAACGATTCCACCCAGGGCATTCAGGCCCTGGCGGGCCTGAAGGAAAGCGATCAGACCTATACTCACTGCGTGGATGTTGCGGCCATATTGATGGACATCCAATCCGCCCTTTCACGGATGGCCAGAAAGGATGTCACCGCAAAGGAGGAGCGGTTCCTGCTGCTGGCTGGATTTATGCACGATATCGGCAAGACCCGCATCCCGAAAGATATCCTGGAGAGCACAGAGCGGTTCTCGCCCGACAGCAAGGAAATGCAGGTCATCCGGGGGCATGTGGATCACAGCGCCCGCATTCTCACCGGCATGGGCCTGGACGGGATAACCATCAACATAGCCCAGTACCACCACGTCAAGTACAAGAACTGGGGAAACACCAGCTATCCCCGGGTGTCTTATGACCAATTGCACCACCTGACCCGGCTGGTATCCATCATTGACGTTTACCAGGCCCTTATCGCCCACCGCAGCTACAAGCCGGGTTTCAGTCCCGCCAAGGCGGTGAAGATCATCGCCGAAGGCGCCGGCAAGGATTATGACGAGGGAGTGGCCCGCCTGTTCTTCACGGTAATCGGACGCTACCCGCTGGGTTCCATGGTGAAGCTCAGTTCGGGGGATATCGCCTTTGTGGTCGGTGTGGCCACCAAGGTTCCCGACAGGCCGATCGTGGTAATTTATGAAAACGCCCAGGGAGAAGTGATAACCCATCACGAGGTGGTGGATCTCATGGGCAATGTGGGCGTGAAGGTGGTCGAGCCTCTGGACCCGTTTGAGTTCTTCAAGGACCGGGATGTGACCCCCTACGATGCCTTCATGAGCCTCAACGTCTGACCGGCGGAGCATCTGCCGCCGTACAGGCAGTTTTCCATGAAACCGACTAAGATCGCGGGAGGGAAAACCAGGGGCGCAGCCCCTGGCAGGGCGCTGGGTTCTCCGTACCAGGAGGGGCTGCCCCTGCTGCTGCTGGTTCATGGCGCGGGACTCAGCCGGGAATGCTGGCCCAGGGCGGGCTGGGACTGGGCCGCCGGCAGGGCCAATATTCTGGCGGTGGATCTGCCCGGGCATGGCCAAAACGATGCAGGGGAAGGTTTGGCCTCCATTGCGGCCCATGCCGGCTGGCTGGCCGGGCTGATCGGGGAGCTTGGCGGCCCGGTTGCGGTGGTTGGCCATTCCATGGGGGCGGCCATTGCCCTGTCGCTGGCGGCCAGTCATCCGGAAACGGTGTCCGCGCTGGCGCTGCTGGGAATCACCCCGCGCATGAAGGTCTCCCCCCATCTGCTGGAACTGCTGGAAAACGACCCGGTCGCGGGGGTGGATTTCATCCTGGCCCACGCTTTTTCTCCTCAGGGCCGGCAGGGGGCACCGGCGGAATCCTTTGAAAAAGAACGGCTTGAACTGCGCAGCCTTTTTTTGACCTGTGCGCCGGATGTTCTGTTGCGGGACTTCCGGGCCTGCGATGGCTTTGAGGGGGGCTCCCTGGCAGGGCGGGTACGGTGTCCCACGCTGGTGGTGGCTGGCGGGCATGACCGGATGACGCCGGCGGATCAGGGCCGGGAACTGGCGGCTGCTATTGCCGGGGCGACCTTCCTGGAAATATCATCATCCGGACATATGATTTTGCAGGAAAGACCAAAAAAAATTTTCACCGCGCTGGAGGAGTTCCTCGGAAAACATCTCTGGAACAACGTTTAAGGCCCGCCGAAAAATTATTTTCTTCCGCATAAAAAAAATAATAACTATTGGAACCTTTTTTTTCGGGGAGGCGTTAAAACCAATAGCCGAACCGAAATACGATGCCCCCGCCCCCGGGGTTTTTTCCCTCCTTTTTTCCCCGGGTCAAGGGGCATCGTTTTTTTCCCCCTCAAAAACACAGCAGTATTTATCAAACGCCGCCCCGGTGTGTCTCCCAGGAGCCGTCCAGTCCCGTCGCCCGCCATTATTTCCGGCCAGCCGGCCAGCCGATTGCCGGTATTTGATAAAACCTTTGTTTGTCTCCCTATCCCCCGGTTGATAAAGTGAAAGGATTGACGTCATCAGCGGCAAAGCTTCAATGATATAAGGTCCGGTATGCCACAGTTCCAGTTGAAATCCGATTTCAGGCCCTCGGGCAGCCAGCCCCAGGCCATCGAAAAACTGGTGCAGGGCTGGCGTTCCGGTCGCCCCCACCAGGTGCTGCTGGGCATAACCGGCTCCGGTAAGACCTTTGTGATGGCCAGCGTGATCCAGGAGCTTCAGCGCCCCACCCTGGTGCTGGCCCCCAACAAGATCCTGGCGGCGCAGCTTTACCAGGAGTTCAAGGGCTTTTTCCCCCTCAATGCCGTGGAGTACTTCGTCAGCTATTACGATTATTACCAGCCGGAGGCCTATGTTCCCCGCAAGGATCTGTACATAGAGAAGGATTCCTCCATCAATGACGAGATCGACCGGATGCGCCTTTCGGCCACCCGGGCCCTGTTTGAGCGCGAGGATGTGGTAATAGTGGCCTCGGTGTCCTGTATCTACGGCCTGGGTTCACCGGAGGCCTACAAGGGGATGCTGATATACCTGATGGTGGGCGATGTCATGGAACGCGGGGACCTGCTGGCCCGGCTGGTGGAGATCCAGTACACCCGCAATGACTACGATTTTCACCGGGGGACCTTCCGGGTGCGCGGGGATGTGGTGGAGGTGTATCCGGCGGACGCCGATGACGCCATCCGGATCGAGCTTTTCGGTGATGAGATCGAGGCCATCTCGCGGATTGACCCCTTGCGGGGCACCAGGCTGGAAATGCTCAGCAAGGCGGCCATTTACCCGGCCACGCATTATGTGTCGCCGGCCAGCGAAATGCCCCGGACAGTGGATATGATCGGCAGGGAGCTCGGTGAAAGGCTCCGGGAGCTGCGCATGGGCGACAGGCTGGTGGAGGCCCAGCGCCTGGAGCAGCGCACCCTGTTTGATATGGAGATGATCCAGGAGACGGGCACCTGTAAGGGCATCGAGAATTACAGCCGGATCATTCAGCGTCGGGAGCCGGGCAGCGCGCCGCCCACCCTGCTGAATTACTTTCCCCGGGGCTCGCTGTTGTTCATTGATGAGAGCCATGTCGCCGTGCCCCAGTTGGGCGCGATGTACAAGGGGGATTTCTCCCGAAAGTCCACCCTGGTGGAATACGGGTTCCGCCTGCCCTCCGCCATGGACAACCGCCCCCTCAAGTTCGAGGAGTTCGAGCGCCAGATCGAGCAGTCCTTCTATGTTTCCGCCACCCCGGGCGAGTATGAGCTGAAGAAAAGCGGCGAGGAGGTTGTGGAGCTGTTGATCCGGCCCACGGGGCTGCTGGATCCTCCCATTGACGTGCGTCCGGTGTCGGGCCAGGTGGATGACCTGCTGGATGAGATAAGAATCCGCGCCGAGGCCGGGGAGCGGGTGCTGGTGACCACCCTCACCAAGCGCATGGCAGAGGACCTGACCACCTACTACTCGGAACTGGGGGTGCGGGTGCGCTACATGCACTCGGAGGTGAACACCCTGGACCGGGACGAGATCATCCGCGGCCTGCGCCTGGGTGAGTTCGATGTGCTGATAGGCATTAACCTGCTGCGCGAGGGCCTGGACCTGCCGGAGGTCTCGCTGGTGGCCATTCTGGATGCGGACAAGGAGGGCTTTCTGCGCTCACGGCGGTCTCTGCTGCAGACCTGCGGACGGGCCGCCCGCAATCCCCGGGGCAGGGTCATATTCTATGCGGACGTGATCACCGGTTCCATGCGTGAGGTCATGGAGGAGACAGCCCGCCGGCGGGAAATACAGGAGGTGTACAACCGCGAGCATGGCATCACCCCCCGGGCCACGGTGCGCGCCCTGGCCGGGGCGCTTTCCCCCGCACAGGAACAGCCGGAGCGGGTGGCCGAAAGACGGGCTCCCGTCCCGGTGGAAAAGGATGTGATCGGGCAGGTGAAACGGCTGGAAAAGGAGATGCTCGCCGCGGCCCGGGAACTGGACTTTGAGCGCGCCGCGGAGATCCGCGACGCCATCTCATACCTCAAACGCAACAACCTGGGGGTGGCCTGAGGTCTCCCGGGGGCCGGTGGTCTTACGCCCGGTCCTTGCTGGAGCCCAAGGGATGATTGGGGTTGGCTTGCACCTTGTCTATGGCCATGTTTACCAGGTGCCCCACCTCGTCATCGGTGGGGGGCGCGTGTCTGATGATCAGCGACCCCACCTGGGCATACTGGGGGTGGAGGCTGTTCAGCGTCAGGGCGTAGGTATCCTCGATGCAGATCCGGCAGCCGCAGAAATCCGTTCTTTCCGGCAGCACCTTTTTCAGGATTCCGATCACGCGGGCCTCCTGCCGGCTGCGGATATTCTCCAGGCTGAAATCGTTTATTATGTATTTTTTATTCATGTGGCCCTGTGTTGTGGTGTTTTCGGTAACCGGCGCGTTGGTGGTTTCCCGGCAGCGGATTAATCAACCCGCTTCGGCTTTCTGCGGGGTCCCCATTATTCCGGCAGCCTGCATCGGCAGCCTGCTTTGGCGGCCGGGTTTTCATCCCCGGCATTATTTCAGGTGAATAGATGCTCCCGGTGTTTTTTCCATTTTCCTTTTTCCATATACTGTCGAATTACATTACCCGCCGGATAATGGCAAGATGTCTCAGTTCTGAAAACAGTCCTGAACACTGTACTGAACACTGTACTGAACACTGGCCTGAAAACGGACAGTCCGGTGCCTTTTGCCCTGATCCGGCAGAGTACGCTGCAAAACCAGTATAACCTATAACGCAAATTTCATGCAGATCGTTTCCACGGAAAGCATAGTGGTTAAAACCCAGGATCTGGGCGAGGGCGACCGGCTGGTGACCTTCCTTACCCGGGACATGGGGCGCGTTAAAGGTGTCGTGAAGGGCTCGCGCAAACTTACCAGTCGGGGAGTGGGCAATTTCGAGCCTTTCAGCCGGGGGGTGATGTTCTTTTCCCGCCGGACCGGTTCCGACCTGGTGAGCATCCGCAAAATGGATCCCCTGCCGCCATATCTGTACCTGCAGGCCAGCTACAACAAGATTGTCTATGCGGGATATCTGGCCGAACTGGCCGGCGTCAGCCCCTGGGCCGATGAGGAGTCGGGGCGGTTTTTCGATCTGCTGCTGGAGGCGCTGGACGCCATCTGCGCCGCGCCCCGGGAACGCCACCTGCCCCTGATCCGGATGCGCTTTGAGATCCGGCTGCTGGAACTGCTGGGGCTTCAGCCGGACTGGAACACCTGCCAGGAATGCGAAAGGGAACTGCCCGCCGTAGGGGAGGGGAAGCCCGGGGCGACGGCCTCCGGAGAATACGTCCTGGACGTATCCCGCGGCGGTATGTTGTGCCCGGACTGCCATGCCGGGCCGCGGAAAACAACCGCCGGCCAGGTGATAAGGGCGGCGCTGCCCGGACAGGCGCTGGCGTTTCTGGCGGGCTGGCGGCAGGGGGGCTCCATGGCCGATCTCAAACCCTCCCAGCCCACACTGGAGGCGCTCCAGGAGGCCGTTACGGCCCATGTCATACACCACCTGGAGCGAACCCCGCGGGCGCTGGCCCTGCTGCCCGCCCTGGAGGAACTGGAAGGCTCCGCCCAGCCATCGCCCCCCGGGGAGGACAAACCGCCGGAATGACGGGCCTGTCCAAAGCTCAGCAAACAGACCCGCTGCGGGAACGCCAGGGCCCGGCCCGGCGTTATTGTTTTCACCACGGAGGGACGGGCGTCCGGTGCCCGACTGCAATCACCTTTATCCTGGCGGAGCCTCATGTACATAGTTATGAACCGGTTTCACCTCAATCCCGGCCAGGCCGGGGCCTTTGAAAAACGCTGGCGGGAGCGGGAGAGCCACCTGAAGCAGGTGCCGGGCTTCGGGCTGTTCCGGCTGCTGAAGCTGGACGAAACCCACTACAGCTCCTATGTGGAGTGGGAATCGGAGCAGGCGTTCCAGGACTGGACAAAATCGGAGTCCTTCCGGAAGGCCCACTCCGGGGCGGCCCCGGCCCGGGAGATGTTCGCCGGGCCCAACAGGCTGGAGTGCTGGCAGGTTATTCTGAACGAAGCCTGAACAGCCCCGCCAGTTCCAGGTGGTGGGTCTGGGGGAAAAGATCGAACCCCCGCAGGCTGTCCAGCCGGTAGCGCGGGGCCAGCCGGGCCGCATCCCTGGAAAAGGTGCCCCCATCACAGGAAACATAGGCGATGAGGGAGGGGCCGCTGTCCAGCAGGGCCTGACACAACTCGGCGGAGAGTCCTCTGCGGGGAGGGTCCACAACCACTATTCCCGGTGTTCCGTAGCGCTTTACCAGCCGGGGGAACACCTCGGGCTGTTCCATGTTGCGCCGTTCGAAAACACAGTGTCCCCCGCCCCTGGCCCGCGGTATCCGCTTGGCGGCGATGAGCTCACGGAGGTTTTCCTCCGCCGCGCGCACCGCGCCGGCATCCATCTCCACCCCCACCACGGGCAGACCCTGCAGGGCCATCTGCAGGGTGAACAGTCCCACGCCACAGTACAGGTCAAACACCGTGCCGGCTCCCTCGGTGCCGCTGTTTTTTAACCTGAGCTGGTCATAGTGGGACGTGACAGCCTCGGTCACATACCCTGCCAGAAGCTCGGCCTGCTGCGGGTTGACCTGAAAGAACCCGGCCACCGGAGTGAGGTAATCCAGCTCCCCGATTTGTTTTTTCAGCCATTCCCCACCCAGAAGATGAGCCCGTTCCATGCCTCCGCGGCGTGACCTGGGCGAGGACAGGCTAACCTGGACCACCTGCGGGGCCTTGGCAAGCAGCCGACTGAGAAAGTGTTCCGAGTTCTCCCGCAGGGCCTCCAGGGCGTTCCGGCTGTCCAGGGTGAGCAGCAGCGCCAGACCCCCGGCCGTGCCGTGAACGGAAAGCCGTTTCAGGGTGCCGGTCTTTGCAGCTGGAGCCGCGCCGGAATCGGACAGGGCTTCCAGGGTGGCCAGGGCGGCGAGTGAATACTCCTCCGGGGCCAGGTGACAGCGCTCCACCGGTGTCAGGCTCTGGCCGTCGGGGCCATGGAAGGCCGGCCGCAGCCCGCCGTCAGTCCAGACCGGGGTAAAATCGAGCTTATCCCGGTATTCCCAGGGTTTTTCCGCCGGACGCACCGTCCAGCCCGAGGGGGCCTCTACCTTGCCCAGGCGCTGCAACTGCTCGGTAAACACCCGGCGCTTGGTTTCCAACTGCGAGGAGTAGCCCATGTGCTGGAAATCACAGCCTCCGCATCCCTCGTAATGAGGACAGGGGGGGCTCTCCCGGTTCAGCACGGGCTCAGGCACGCTGATGGCCCGGGCCAGAGCGTGGCGGGAGTGGACGCTTTCCACCTCGGCCTCCACCAGTTCACCCGGCAGGCAGCGGCTCACCAGGATGGTGAAACCGTCCCGGTGGGATACCCCACGGCCCAGGGCCGCCATCCGTTCCACGCGAAGCTGCAGCCGTTCGCCTTTTTCAGGCTTCCCAGCGCGTGGGGTAGTATTCGGTTTCATAATCGCTGATCTCCAATCCTTCGATGCACTCCGTTACCAGCTCCTCCACGGGCAGTTTTTCCTCCACGCGATGGACCTCGCCCA
>JAOUPZ010000090.1 GCA_029879595.1 Deltaproteobacteria bacterium
GGCGCCGCGCCCGTGTTGCCGGTCATCCGGAGATTCAAGGATACTCCATTTCCTCGATTTTCTCCATGTCGGGCAGACTTTCGGCAATGGGAAGCAGCCTTTCCGGATCACCCAGCATCACCAGCAGGGCCCGCCGGGGGTCATGATCCTTGCGGATGGCCTTCAGCAGGTCTCCGGCGTCCACCGCCTCCAGCTTTTTCCGGTTGCTCTCCTCGTCATCCACCCTGACACCGTACAACAGCTCCTCCAGGGCCAGGTTGAGCAGCTTCTGGGGGGTGTCCCGGTGAAAGGGATGGGAATTGATCCGGGCCATGCGGGCCCGCTCCAGTTCCTCGGGCGTTATTCCCCAGCGCACCAGTTCCTCGTACATCTCCAGCAGCAGCGGAACGGCCTGGGCGGTGTGCTCCGCGCTGGGAAAGGTATACAGAGTGAACGGGGCCCGCTGGTTGCGCGGAGTACGGCCCCGGCCGGCCTCATACCAGCAGGAGGCCCCGTAGGACAGACCCCGCTCCCCCCGGATGATCCGGAAGAGCCGCGAGTTCATATCACCCCCGAATACCAGCTCGATCAACTGATGCAGGTGCCACTGGGGGTCGGTCTGGGCCGTGGAGAACGCCCCCAGGATTATCTCGTCGGTGTTGGTATCCCGGTCTGGTATTATCACCACCCGGCGGCCCGCCGGCACCGGAGGCTCGAAATCGTCCCAGGGATGGGGAGACTGCTCCCGGCCCTCCTCCGGGCCGGTCTGGACAGTGGCGCCCAGCCGCGCGGAGACCTTTTCCAGGAGCTCCTCCCGGGGCAGGTTGCTGACCATGGCCACCACGGGCCGCCCTGTTTCGCGGAGCAGCCTGAACTGCGCCCTGACATCATCCAGTCCCGCAGCCTGCAGCCCCTCCAGGGTGCCGTCGGAAAGGTATCCCTGGGGCCGCCCCTGGTATATTTCCCGGTGGTACACTTCCAGGGCACGCAGCCGCTTGGATTCCTGCCGGTCGAACTTCCAGGAGCTGATGAGCTCTCCCTGCAGCCTTTCAAACTCCCCGGAATCGAACCTTGGCTCATCCAGGGCCAGCGCGAACAATTCCAGCGCCTGGTCCAGGTTGTCGGTGAGGGTGAGCATCTTGAAGCTGACATAATCGCTGCCCAGCCCCGCCCCCACGGTGGCCCCCAGTCTTTCCAGCCGGGAGTTGTACTCCTCGTTGGAAAAGGCCCCGGCGCCCCGGAAGATCATCCGCAGGGCCAGTCTGGTAACCCCCTGCAATCCGGGCGGCTCCAGGCAGACCCCGGTGCGGGGCAGCACCAGGCTGACTGCCGTCAGGGGCACCGCCGGCTGGTTCTGGTATAAGGCCTTCATGCCGTCACCGCCTGGAGAGGATGCTGTATTACGGTCATCCGGGGTGCGTCCAGCATGTATTTCAGCAATACGCGCCGCAGATCTTCCGGGCCCACCCTGGCGATACTTGCCAGCAGCTTCTGGCCGAACAGGGGATCACCGGTGGCGACGGCGTACCCGCCCACCTGCCGGGCCAGGCTGTAATTTGTGCGCATGGCCTCAAAGGTTCCCAGCCGGAACTGGCTGAGGGCGCGCTCCATGTCCTCTCCCGCCACCCCGGCGGCGGTCTGCTCCAGGATTTCCAGCAGGACGTTCTCGGCCCGGGCGGCGGGAACCCCGTGACGCATCACCACATCGCACATGAACATTCCCGGAGAAACCAGGTTCATCTCCGCCTCAAGGGAATAGGCCGCGGCCTGCGTTCCCAGGCCCGTGTTGACAATGCGGGTATGCAGGGGCGCGGAATGCCCGGCAGACAGCACGGCCGAGAGCATGAGCAGCGCCGGCATGTCGGGATGGGTCAGTCCCGGGGTGCGCCAGCCCAGCATCAGGTTTTCCGTGCTTACCTTGGGGTGTCCGGTCTCCACCCGGATATCCTTGCTCCAGGGAGGGTCCTCCGGCGCGGGGGCCGGGCGTTCCCCCCCCCGTTCCAGGTGCCCGTATGATTTTTGGAGCAGATCACACAGCCCTGATTCATCGAATCCACCGGCCACCACCACCACGGCCCGGTTGGGCGCGTAATGCGTCCGGTAGAAACTTTCGAAGTCCGCGCCGGAAAATCCCCGCAGACCCTCCTCATACCCAATGATGGGATGCCGGTAGGGATGGCTGGCGAATGCGGCCTTCATCATGCTTTCCCAGAGCTGGTCGCTGGGCAGATCCTTAACCATGTGCAACTCCCCCAGCACCGCGCCGCGTTCCTTGTCGATCAGGTCCGTGCTCAGGCGCAGATTCGCCATGCGGTCGGCCTCCAGGCCGATCACCCGGCCCAGTTGTGAGGAGGGGACGCTGACGTAGTACGCCGTGGTATCATAGGATGTGAAGGCGTTCAGGCCCACCCCGCCGGACTCGGCTATGATGCGGTCGAAGTCCCCGTCCCCCAGGCTTTCGGTCTCCCGGAACATCATGTGCTCGAAAAAATGGGCCAGTCCCCGCTCCCGGTCGGTTTCCGAGGCGCTGCCCACGGTGTAGTGGGTGAGGTAGGCCGCCACCGGACTGATGGGGTTGTGCAGCAGGAATACCTCCAGGCCGTTCCCCATGCGGTAGTGGTGCAGGGGGCAGGCGTTCATCAGGGAGTGCTTTTCCAGCAGTTCCATCCGCTATTGGGGAAAAAGGTTCGCCATTGCCGGGAAAGGGGCTTCTGTGAGCTGACCGCCAGGATAACGGCTCCCGGGGCCGTGTCCATCAGTAATTATCTGGGAAAAAAAACATTCCGGCAATAAGAACACCAGGGGTTTGGACCTGCCAGCGGCAAGGGCTCCAGATTCCTGGCGGCACAGTGCCGCCCTGAACTGACTTTGGTCCTGCCTTGAATGGGGGTAATTCCGTGGAGAGCCACCCGCCGCCCTGGGGGAAAGCGGCGGGCGCAAGGAGCCCCGGGCTCAGCCGTTGGAGACCCGGGGTTGAGGGTGTTCTATGAGCGAGGAAAGGATAAGCTGCCGGGGCGGAACATTCCGGGACCTGCCGCCTGGACCCGTGCGGCCACGGCGCACCTTGCGCTGCCGGGTGCGCAGCCGGTTGTTTTCCAGGGTCCCGCGCAGCTGCCCCAGGAATTCCACCGCCAATTCGGCGTGGCAGTGACCGGCCATGCAATGGCAGGTCAGGTACAGGGGCTCTTCACCCGCGGCTGTCTCCAGCAGGGGCATGAAGCGCTCCGGGGTGTCCCGGAACCGGTCGCGGAGCATGGTCTTATAGCGCAGACTGAAAAACGCCCAGCTGTATTCTCCCTCGGCCAGTGATTCCAGCCAGTGGCGGGGGGGAGCCAGCACATGCCCGGGGTTGACGTAGGGGCTGACGGACTGGATGTTGACCGCCGGAATTTCCAGCAGATCGGCTTCGCGCTGTGAAAGATGGTTCAGCATGGTTCTTCCTCTTCCGTGAGTGGCCAGGAGGCTGATGAAGGTTAAAGTGCCACCGTTTCAACGTGCCACCTTGTATTTGCGATTCCGCATTTCCCTGCCAGCTTGCTACTATCTGGCGGTGTGCCACTGTGTGTCACTGTGTGTCACTGTGTGTCACTGCGTCCCGCTGCGTCTCGCCTTTTCCTCTTCCGGCCGCCTTTTTCTATCTTCTTAAACGAATTCTACACCCTGTTGGTCCTAAAGTCAAAAAAAAATTGGTTGGTATCTTCATTATTGCAAAAAAATTTGTTTGCCGTTGATTTAACAATATGATTTATCGCAGGCAAATCATATAAACAATATTAATATTACATATCCGGGATGGAATGTCAACAAAAATCATGGAGATTTCGAGCCGCTGACATACCCTGCCGGCCCAGGGAAATCACGCCGCATGGTTGATAATTTCCAATAGCGCCCTGGGATTGATGGGTTTATAGACCACTTCGGGAATATCCCTTACATCCGCCAGGGACGATAATTCACGGTCGGCACAGCAGATAACGACCTTGCTGGCCTCGCGGGGTATTGTCTTGTAGAGCTCCAAGAACTCGGCCATGGTATCCAGCGCATGCGACTTGGACTCAAACCAGACCAGGTTTCTGCTGTTCTCGCTGAACCACATTTCCCGCACGTCGCCGCTTGCCGACAAGGCCACCGAAAACACCTCCTGGAGCCGGGGCATAATCACATCCCTGAGGCGTCGTGCTTCGTGTCCGGCCAGCATGAAGATGCTGCCGGGGGGATTGTGCCGGATCATGGCCGTCATGTTCTCGGGCGAATAGGGCGGGACCAGGAAAAACGTGTTTTCGCAATTGAATACCTCACGCAGCACCTGGCCGGACCGATAGCCGGTCATCATGATCATCCGGGAAGGTGAACCCGACGCCCTGACATTGGAATATACCTGGAGGCCGTTGATTCCCGGCAGCTTGATGTCCAGCAGCCCCAGGTCATAATGCTTCTGCCTGAAGCTGGATAAGGCCTCCTCTCCCGAGTTGACCACATCGCAGTCGAATCCTTCCGCTTCGAGGAGCTCCGCCAGTATATCCGCGTGATCCTTGTCGTCATCCACGACCAGTACTTTCCGGTGCTGATTATGTTCCATTTAAGGCACCTCATTGCTGTATTGATGCTAAGGGGAGCCACAGCACAAATTTGGCTCCCATGTCCTTACCGGATTCAACCCTGACCCCGCCTTCATGTTCCTCCATGATCCCCTTGACCACCGCCAGCCCCAGCCCCACGCCAAAGTTTCGGGTGCTGAACAGCGGTTCGAATATCTTTTCCTGCAGATCGTTCGCGATCCCGGGCCCTGAATCCTGCACGGCTATTTCCACATTGGGCCCATTCCGAGCGGTGGAAATCACGATTCGGCCCTCCTCCCCCTGCCGGGAAAACTCCGAAACGGCATGACAGGCGTTTTCAAACACGTTGATTATGGTGCGCTGCATCCTGCCTGAATCCATGTTTGCCAAAAGACCCGGCTCGGCAAACTTCTTTTCCACGGAAACTCCCGGCGGGGGCTGGAGTTCATCCAGCATGTTTTCAAGCCAGGAGTTTACATCCACAACCGAGAGCGCCAGATCCTGCTTTCTGGTGAAATCCAGCAGTTCGTTGATGATCTTGTCGCAGCGGGCGATATTTCTTTCCAGCCGCTCCATGGTAATTTCCATCTTGGGCGAAAGCTCCTGGAGCATCTGCCGCAGAACAAAGACCGAGGAGTTGATGGTGCTGAGGGGATTGCGCAGCTCATGGCTGACGGTAGCCGTCAGACGCCCCAGCACGGCCAGGCGTTCCTTTTCCATCAGGGACTGCTGGGCCTGGCGCAGCTCGCGGGTGCGCTCCTCAACCCGTTCCTCAAGAACATGGTTCACCTTCTCCAGTTTCTCTTCGGCCCGTTTCAGCTCGGTAACGTCGTTCAGAGAGAACAAAAACAGCTCCCCCTCCCCTTTTTCATTGGTGACCGGCACCAGGGAGATGTTCCAGTAGGTCACCCCCCATTCGGGATGGTCCGGGAACACAAAGGGCCGGCCTGAGATCTGCCAGGGGATTTTTGTTTCCCGGACCTCCTGCCAGACCTTCTCAAAATCCGAGGGGTACATCTCAAAATGATTGCGCCCGGGAAAATCCTCCACCTTGCGGGCGCAGACATCCGCATAGGTCTGGTTGACCCGGACGAAATTGAAATTCCAGTCCGTCAGCACCAGGCACCCCAGGGAATGGCGGAATATCTGGTCGAGCAGGCGGGACGACTCCCGGACCTGCTGCTCGGCCCGGCGGCGTTCCGAGATATCCTCGATCACCGCGATATAGTATTTCGGTGCGCCCTTTTCATCCGTCACCGAGGACGCGGTCAGGTTGATCCAGACGATGGAGCCATCCCGGTGGAAATACCGCTTCTCCATGGAATAGGTGCTGATTTCACCGGCGTTAAGCTTTACCAACTGCGCCAGATCGGCCTCCAGGTCATCGGGATGGGTGATCTCCTGGAAGGTCAGCCTGATCAATTCCTCATAGCTGTAGCCGACTATGTTGCAAAACTTGGTGTTTACATTGCGAAACGTGCCGTCAAGCTTCACATGGGCTATGCCCACCGCAGCGTTGTCAAACGTCGCCCGATACAGTTCCTCACTGTCCACCAACGCCTGGATATCGCCGCCGTACGTTAGCGGCGCCTGATTCATGTTCATCTTTCCCATGTCTCATTGCTCCACCGCCGGATAAATTCACCCGGCATAAATTACTTTGCTCGCCTAACGGTTGCCCATCAGCCACCCTGACCCCAAGGCCCGGTGAAACAACCCATGTTCAGTTTGACTGTTATATGAAACGTAAATGCGTTATAAAAGGTCGTATTTTCACGGCAGGTTCTTTGTGGTTTCTTGGTCGAAACAGCCTGGAGAAATTGTGGGGAGAGCCAATTGTGGGGGAATGCGGGGGCGGGCCCAGGGGCCAGATCAGAACATTACTTCCATGGTAACGGTGTGGGTGCGGGTGCGGAACTCCATCTCCATGGTCTTTCCCGTGTTGATATCCGGTACCTTGTAGGTGTTCTTGCCGGGCATTGTTTCCTCGTAGGAATACATAAAGAAAAACGGCGCCAGGGGCCAGTTGCCGACCCCCATAAAGGGCCATGACAGCAACACCTGAAGATCAAGATAAGCCGCCCAGCTGGCGAATAAATTCTTCCTGTTCACCTCCTTGAACAACAGCTGGTCCGCATTGAACACATAGAGGTCATAGCTGTTGAACCCCAGCTTGACGCTTGCGCCAAAGGCCAGACTGACCTCGGAGAGCTGCCCGAACATTACCTCACCGGCGACCTGGTCCGTGCGGTACTCGTATTCAGGCTCGGCGGTGGGGTCAGTATGGAGATCGAACCAGCGCCCCTTGAACCGTTTCTGGGCCCCGGAGGCCCGGAGACCGAACCCCAGGCATCCCCTGCGCATGGTGCCCTTGCTTTTGTCCAGGGTGATTTCGTTCCACATGCAGCCCAGCTTGATGGGACTGATGATCTTGAACACCGGCGTGGTGCTGTATTCGCTGTCCTCGGTGTGGATCATCAGATTGCTCTGCCTGTCCACCAGAATCACATCGTTGTTCTCAAAACCAATGTGGATATCCACCGGCAGACGGTAGTCGGGCCGGGCTGAGCCCTGGGAGGATGAGGACGGGGGGGTGTAGTCGTACATGCGATTGTACTGGCCCTGGGCGGCCCCGGCTCCCTGAAAGAGCAGGAAAACGCCCAGCAGGCATTTCATCCATCGGCTGGCCGGCCCACAGGACAAACTCACCCAACTGAACACCCGGTTTTTCATTTGAACAGGTCTCAAGGTCAAAGGCCCTGGGCTGCCGGCAGCACAAGGGGCCTTTACCCCCTTTTGTTCCGGGATTGCAGCCCGTACGAATAAAAGTCCCGCCGTTTCCCCGGCAAAGGGAAAAAGCACCCTGAAAAATGCAAGATATGATCCTTCCACAGAAAAATTGCCTGCTCCCGTGGAGACCGTGGCGGGCGGGGGGGCCGCATATGTATCCGGAAAATTATTTCCATATATGCTGTTTAATTAATCCTTATAAAACAGTGTGGTGGCCAATTTTTTTGTAATTCGGTTTGAGTTTTCTTCTTGTTCACGGGACAGTGGGTGCAACACTATGCCTGTCAAACCGCCGGAAAAACTCAACGCCGGCCACCGAATTACTACACAATCCAGGAGAACAACAATGACTGAAGCTGTAAAAGCCGGGGATATGGTTTCCATAAATTATGTGGGGAAACTTGAGGACGGCACCGTATTCGATTCCACCGAAGGCCGGGACAGCTTTCAGTTCGAGGCTGGCGGGCAGGGCGTCATCCCCGGCATGAGCAGCGCCGTGGTGGGCATGATGGTGGGGGATGAAAAAACCGTGGAAATCCCCCCCACCGAGGCCTACGGGGATCATAATCCCGAGCTGGTGATCCGGGTGGCCAACGACCGCCTGCCCGAAAACGCCAATGTGGGGGATGTGCTTTCGGACGGTTCGCCCAACAGCCCGCAGTGGATGGTCGTTGAGAGAACCGATGCCGATACGATGCTGGACGGCAACCACCCCCTGGCCGGCAAGACCCTGATTTTCGATGTGACCCTGGTCGGCATCGGATAAAATGCCGGAGCGCCCCCAGGGCTTTCGCAGAAAAGCACCTCCAGCAAGCCGACATAAAAAAACCCGGAACCGCCGCCTGGCCGTTCCGGGTTTTTTTTCTGGCTCATACCCCCCTTTTATTCCGGGTCAGGGTGCCTGCAGGATCACCCGCTCCCAATCGGCGTTTGAGTTCAGATTCAATACCTGGTTATCTCCGCAACGGTATCCGCTTCCTATTAAACCGCCAGAGGTATGCACACACATCCGCTGTTCGGGCAGGAGTTGGGTGCCATCATTATAATCACAGTTACTTTTATTGACCCCCGCACCCTGTGGGGCGAAGCCCCAGGATTTTGACGTGTTGAAATACCAGTCCACGCCATTGGCATTATGCACCGTACTAATATCTGTAGTGGTGTCGGTGGTGACATCCACCCGTTTTGCGTATGCAGCCAGGGTGAAATCTGGATTGCCGACCGGCCGGCAGGCCAGCATCAGGTTGGGCTGATTGCAGTTGGCCAGTATGGTGGCAATGGCATCCGTACCCCCTGTGTTATATATACTGGCGTAGCATTGGGTCCACCCGGAGAGGTTGGCCTGCGGTTCGTTCATCATGATGCCGGTAAGGTCGGCCACATTGATGGACTTGGTGATGATCCTGGCCGGATTGGTTTCACCCTGCATGGCCACAGTGATATCCACCACGTGGTCACCGTCAATGATCCCGTCGTGGACCACCGCGATATCCACCACATGATTCATGTTCCAGTTGGCGGAATTGAAGGTGATGAGGCCGGCCGGCCCGAAGGTGGCGCCACCATCGGTGGAGACGCGGAGCTGGTTGGCGTCGGAGGAACCGACTTCCACGATGAAATCCGTTCCAGGATCCACGTTCATCCTGACCTCGATGGTCGTTCCGCCATCCTTTTCGCTCAAATTAGTATCGGGAGCAACCGCCACCATGGGGGCGGGATCGGGTGGTCCCGTCTCTTCTTTCTTTTCCGCTTCACCGCCACAGGATGCCAACATGGCTCCCAGCATTATAATCCCCAGACCGGCACTGATTACCCGCGCCATGCCAATTTGTTTGATCAACATTTTATTTCTCTCCAGATAAAAAAAATCACATGTATATAACTGCCTGCCTGGGCGGTCAGTGTCCCAGGCAGGATATCTTCCAAAAAATACGATTGAATACAATCCGCTATTTAGGAATGATCAGGTTGTAAAAACGATACTTTCCTAAGCTTTATGCCGTCTGACGGCAATCCCCCGAAGTTTCAATAACCCTGCCTCTAGTTTGGGTTTATCGAAGTTATAAATATAGCAGAAAAATATTTAATTTGCAATGATCCCGGCGGCGGCTCAGAACTCTTCGCGGATGTCCACGAACCGGCCGGCAAGGGCGGCTCCGGCGGCCATGGCGGGGCTGACCAGATGGGTGCGCCCGCCCGCCCCCTGGCGGCCCTCGAAGTTGCGGTTGCTGGTGGAGGCGCAGCGCTCTCCGGGCTGCAGCACATCCGGATTCATGGCCAGGCACATGGAGCAGCCGGGCTGCCGCCACTGAAAGCCGGCTTCCCTGAAGATATCCGCCAGCCCTTCCTGCTCGGCCTGGGCCCGCACCAGCCCGCTGCCGGGCACCACCAGGGCCTCCACACCCTGGGCAATCCTGCGCCCCCTGATGACTGCGGCGGCGGCGCGCAGGTCCTCGATGCGGCTGTTGGTGCAGGAACCGATGAACACCTTGTCGATGCCGATGGAAGTGATGGGCATACCCGCCTGGAGCCCCATATACTCCAGGGCTTTTTCCATGGCGGAGCGCGTACTTTCGTCTGCGGCGGCGGCCGGATCGGGTACGGTGCCATCCACCGCGCACACCATGCCCGGATTGGTGCCCCAGGTCACCTGGGGGGCCAGGGTGGCCACGTCCAGGCTTACCTCGCGGTCAAAGAACGCCCCCGGATCGCCGGGCAGGGTCTTCCAGTAGGCCA
>JAOUPZ010000407.1 GCA_029879595.1 Deltaproteobacteria bacterium
CCTGTGGGGCATTTGCCGGCGCTCCCGGCGTCAGTTCCACCGCAACCACATCGAAGCGGGGCTGCAGTCCCCCGGTATCGGGGTGGTCTGCCATATACTGTTCTCCCAGGCGCCGCAGCTTTTTCACCTTGGCCGGGGTGATATTGGCCGTGGGGTGATACATGGTGCCTGCCGTGCGGGCCTTGACCTCGACAATGACCAGGTATCCGTCCTTTACCGCCACCAGATCAATTTCGCCCTCGCGGCATCTCCAGTTGCGCTCCCGCAGCTGGTAGCCGGCCCGGGCCAGAAACCCGGCGGCAATATCCTCACCGGCAGAGCCGGCCTGCCTGTTGTCCATCCCTTTTCCTCGGCCCGCTGTTGAGGCTTATCCCGGCATTGCAGCCGGGTCATCCCTCAGGGTCCATCCAGCCCCCTGACGCGGAAGCTCAGACGATGGATGGGGCTTCGGCCCAGTTTTAAAACGGCCTCCCGGTGATCCCTGGTGGGATAGCCCTTGTGCCTGTCAAATCCCCAGCCAGGGTAAAGCCGGCCGTAAGCCGCCATGATCCTGTCCCGCACCACCTTGGCCAGTATGGAGGCGGCGGCGATGCTGTGGCTGATGCCGTCACCGCCCACAATGGCCCGGCATTCCATCGAGACCCGGGGCAGGCTGTTGCCGTCAACCAGGGCCATGTCCGGTCGCGGTACCAGTTCCTCCAGTGCCCGCGCCATTCCGGCCAGGGTTGCGGCCAGAATGTTCAGTCGGTCTATCTCCCCGGGGGGAACCACCTTTATGCGGTAGCCCCGCGAGTTTTTCCGGATGGCCTCGAACGCCGCTTCGCGCTGTCTGGGCGATAGCTTCTTGGAGTCATCCAGGGGCACGTCATCCGGCCAGCTTTCCGGCATTACCACCGCCGCCACCACAACCGGCCCTGCCAGCGGGCCCCGTCCTGCTTCGTCCACACCGGCCACGCACTGGTAGCCATCCCTTTTGAGGGAGGCCTCCAGTGACAGGTCAGACATAGGATACTTCCCGCAGGCGGGCCTTCTTGCCGGCGAGATTGCGCAGGTAATACAGCTTGGCCCGGCGGACCCGGCCCTGCTTGAGCACCTTGAGTCCCTCGATCAGCGGGGAGTGGAAGGGGAATATCCTTTCCACACCCGTGCCGCCGGATATCTTGCGGACGGTAAAGGTGGAGTCCAGGCTCTGGGGGCCTTCATGCCGGCGAATCACCACGCCTTCAAAGGCCTGAATCCTTTCCTTCTCACCCTCCCTGATGCGGTAGTCAACCCTCACCTGAGCTCCCACCTTGGGGAATTCCAGGTCCGTGCGGCGGTTGTTATCCTGCACCCATTGTAACAAAGGCTGTTTCATTTCTTCCTGTTTCTCCTGCTGCAAAAGTTCCAGGCGCTTTGTGTGGGATTCACACTGCCCGTTACTGCCGTTAAGCCTGCCAAACAAGCTCTGTAAATAAAAAATACAATCTTCTCAAAACCGCCCCGGGCCCTCCCGGCCCGACTCAAGGCGTGCTGTTTCTGCCCCCTGCCAGTTCCGGCCTGCGCGCCCTGGTGCGCTGGTCGGCCTGCTCTGCCCTCCAGCGGGCGATGCGGGCATGATCCCCCGAGAGCAGCACGTCGGGCACCTTCATGCCCTCGAACTCCGGGGGCCGCGTGTATTGCGGGTACTCCAGCCTTCCCGCCGCGAAGGATTCCTCACGCATGGATTCCGGATTTCCCAGAACCCCCGGCACATGCCGGGCCACCGCCTCTATGACGGCCATGGCCGCCACTTCTCCGCCCAGGAGGACAAAGTCTCCCAGGGATATCTCATCGTCGGCCAGCCCCAGGCGGATTCGCTCGTCGAAGCCCTCGTAGCGTCCGCACACCATGATCAGCGCCTCCGGTCCCGCGGCCAGTTCCCGGGCCAGGGCCTGATCGAACGGCCGGCCCTGTGGAGTCATCAGCACGACCCGGCTTTCAAGCCGGCGGGCCTCCAGGTTCTTCCTGCGTTCGCGGACCGCCTGAAAAAGCGGTTCCGGACGGAGCACCATGCCCGCCCCGCCTCCATATGGCTCGTCATCCACCGCCCTGTGGCGACCCAGGCCGTAGGCCCTGAAGTCAACCAGCCCTATCTCCAGCAGGCCATCCCGGCAGGCTCGTCCAATAAGTCCCTCGTCGGCAAAGGGGCCGAACAGTTCCGGGAACAGGGTCAGCACGCTGAAGTGCTTCATCGTCTTGCTCCATCGGCCCTGCCGGGCGCTCCTGGGAAACGGCGTCCGGGAGAGCCTGTTCAGCGGTTCAATTCCAGCAGCCCGGGTGGAGGATCTATGGTCACCTCGCGGGCCTGGGTATCAACCCGGATCACAATTTCCGGAATCAACGGGTCCAGCACCTGTCCCTCCGGGCTCAGTATGTCCAGCAGGTTGGCCGCGCCCGTCTCCATGATTCCGCTTATGGTTCCCACCTCCTGGCCCTCGGTGGTTCTCACCCGGCAGCCCGGCAGATCCGCGATGAAGTACTCGCCCTGCTCTAGCGGTTTCAAGGCGGCCTGCTCCAGGAGCATCTCGGCCCCTTTGAGTTCTGTGGCCTGCTGCCTGTCTGTCACTTCCTCCAGGGCCAGCACCCATTGTCTTCCCGAGCCGCGCAGGCTTTTCACCTTCAGGCGCTTCAGACCCTG
>JAOUPZ010000091.1 GCA_029879595.1 Deltaproteobacteria bacterium
GTACCTCGCGTGAGGTCACCATTATCTTGCCCCTTACCAGGGAAACCCCGCCTTCCCTTTCCAGCTTTTTCAAAGTGCGGGAAATCACCTCCCTGGCCGAGCCCAGGTCGATGGCCAGTTGGGCGTGGGTGATATTGACATCCTGCGGCCCGGGAGGAGTGGTGAGATCCAGCAGCCTGTTGGCGATACGGCTTTCCACGCGGGTCAGCTTTATTTCCTCCACCACGCCCATCAACTCAATCAGCCTGTCAGACAGCAGATTGAATATCATATCGTGCAGTTCGGGATACTTGCGCATCATATTGCCAAATATCTTGCCGGGCACCACATAGGCGGTGGTGAGTTTTCCGGCCTCGGCAATGGCGGGATACTGCTTTTGAGAAACGCTGCAGGAGGATGATAGAATGCACACATCGCCCTCCTTCACCCTGTACAGGGTTATCTCCCGGCCCGACTCACCGATTTTGAAAACCCTGATTTCACCGGAAATAATAAAGGGGACAAACGGACAGGGAAAGCCTTCTTCATAAAGACGCTCGCCGGCCTTGTACTCCATCATGGCCGCGTATTTTAAAAATTCCTTCTCCAGTTCTCCCTGAATGACAGGAAAAATCTTGGATAGCGTCATATGCCCATCCTTCCCATGAAAAATAACCTGTGGGCCCCAGGGCCCGCATTCTGGAAAATCGAGGCATTGTAACAGAAGTTTGAGTCAGAGTTTTAAAAAAAACAGTTTTTCCCCCGGGACTGTTTTTTTATAAGGTCATTCAACCTCCAAAATACCGCTGGCGGCCAGTATGAAAATGAACAACTGGGCCAGGACCAGACCCAGATACTTTTTGTCCTTATGCTTCAATAACAAAGGGATCAGACCTGCATAGGCGAAAATAACCACCGAGGAAAGGAAGGCCAGTCCCGCCATGGAAAGATAATCACTATAGAACATCCGGGGCGCCCAGGACCATCCGGTAAAGGAGTTTGTTTTGGCCACGAACTCATCCACGGACAACCCCCAGGAGTGAATCATGTCCGATATGGGGATATATGGCTTGACCAAACCGGTCACATACAAAATGAAAGCCGCAATGATCCCCCAGAAGCCTATGATTTCCCCGGCTTTTTCCAGCCAGGCGAACCTCTGGTTCATCTCCTGGATAGCCACACTGTTTCCCGCGTTGGCAGGGGGGGCTTCACCTGAAACCTTCTTTTCCTGTTGTTCCTTCTGGCTCATATTCCCAATCCTTTCAAAAGTGCTCTGGCACCGGCCAGCAGCAGCAGTGTGATCACCACCTTCTTGATCATGGCGGGTTTGGCCCGGCTAAGCACCTTGACTCCCAGTTTGGCACCTATCATGATGCCGATCACGGCGGGAATGACTATATAGGGGAGCAGTGCGCCCCGGTTGATGTATACCCAGGCGGCCGAGGTATCGGTGATGGCCAGCAGGAAGTAACTGGTGGCCACGGATATCTTGAGGGGCACTCCCATCACCACGTTTAGAACAGGCACGTTGGCCCAGCCGGCACCGATGCCGAACATGCCGGCCATCAGGCCGATCAGGCTGAACAGCACCAGTCCGGTTATCATGTTCCGGGGGGCCCATTTATGCCACTTGCCGTCTTCCTGGTACTCCCCCTTGATACCCAGGGCCAGGGCCAGGGGATCCTTGGTGTCCGAGCTGACCTCTCCACTGGACCGGGAGAAATACATGAACATGGACATGGCCAGGATAATCACCCCCAGGAGTATCTGAATGAGGTTGGCCGGCAGGGCCAGCCCGATCATCGCGCCCAGGATGGATGTGGTTGAGGCCACCAGGGACACCGGAATGGCCAGGCGCAGACTGGCCAGATTCTGCCTGATCAGCCCAGGGCCTGCCGCCAGCGCCCCGGTTAGGGCCATCATCAATCCGGCGCCGCGGATAAAATCCATGTGGATGGAAGGAAAGATGCTGCTGGCAATGGGCACAAAGAGAACCGCCCCTCCCAGCCCGCCCATCACGGCCAGGATGCCCAGAGTCATGGTTATCAGAAACAGAACTATGGGCCAGGCCCAGTCCGGGATTGCGCTGGGGGCGGCGGCTTCCGCGGCCAGGGCGGTTCCGCCCCAGGCGCTGCATGCGGCCACAGCGGCCAAAGCCAGCCAGATTTTCCAATGGGCCGTCAAAGCCTGTTTTGCTGTCGTCAATTTAATCAATTCTCCTAATCCCCTGTAAATGCGGATGTTTTGTATTTTGCTGCATTAAGTGCTTTGTTCTGCCCGGCTCCTTTGGCACTGGGGCTTTGCAGCCCATGGAAGCCCGGTTTGCACCGTGCCCGGCACAAGCGGAGTCCTTTTTCAACTTCCGGCCAGCCTGCGAAGCATATGGGTGTTTTTCCAGACCTCCCGGCCCTTCAACTGCTCAATCTTTTTCCGGGACTCTTCATACATGTGGTGGGCCTGTGCGGCCGCAGTCGTGATTCTTTCCTCCAGAAGCCTTATCTGCCGGGCCTGCTCAGGCTCTCCGCCCACCCCCTGGCCATACTCCGCGACAACATCCCTCAACTGAGACAGGTAGGCGCCGGAACCAGCCAGAGGATTCTCCTGTACGGCGCTGAGCCGCACGATCCTTTCCAGGGCCTTCTGCAGGGCTTCCGGGCGGTCTCCTGCCATGAGCGCATCCAGGACCTCCCGGGCCCCGGTCAGCAGCACATGCCCCAGGGGGTTGGCAAAGCGGTCCTGGTTTCCGGCCACCAGGGCGCGCGATTTTTCCGGCAGTGTCAGCAGAATGGACTCCTGCCAGCGACGGAGAATCTCCGTCTTGGCTTCCTCCAATGCTAATCGAGAACTCATGGCTAAATGCCCGCAGGTTTTTCAGGCGCTGATAAGCAGTTCCGGGGTTTCTGCTCCGCATTTGCGGCTGTATATGAAATCCACAAAGCTGCGGCTCCACTCAGGAACTGACTGTTCGTGCAGATGTGTGAAAGAGGCCAGCAGGTTTCCCTGCACCAGTCCGTCCCGGCCTTCCCCGATACCCGTACCCCGTTTCATGTTATAGGCGAACTTCAGCCCCGGGTCGAGGTTGTATAGCTGTGAATAGTGAAACTCGTGTCCGCGCAGTTCCCGGACGGCGTTGAACCACCCGAGGCCCTGCCGGGCGGAAAACTCAACATAGCCATAGCCGGCGGGCTTTTTATTGAACCGGGCCTCGGCCCCGATTGCCCCGACCATGCTGGCCTTGACTCCGTCCTTTTCAATGCTCCGTGCGAGATATATCAGCCCCCCGCACTCAGCGTAGGCGGGCAGCCCCTGCTGCAGTTTTAGGCGGATATCCTCCCGCAGAGACTTGTTGGCCTCCAGTTCCTTCAGGTAGGACTCGGGAAACCCTCCGGGGATATACAGGCCATCCGCCGCAGGCAATGCGGAATCTGTCATGGTGTTGAAGAACACCAGCCGGGCTCCGGCCCGGCGCAGGGCCTCCAGGTTGTCCGGATATGAAAAGCAGAACGCGGGATCGGATGCCACCGCAATGATGACCCTGGGCGGAGTGCAGTCCTCCTCCCCTGCCAGGAAGGGCAGGGCTTCCAAAGGCAGCCCGGGGGCCCTGCGGGCCAGTTCCGTTATGGCCGCCAGATCCACCTGGGATGAAACCAGATCGGCCAGCGAACTGGACAGTTCCTCGGCCTGCGTCTCCTCCCGGGTAGTGATCAGCCCCAGGTGGCGCTCCTTGATCAGGCCGGTTTCATTGCGGCGCAGGCTGCCCAGCACGGGCAGTCCGCAGTATCTTTCGATGGCCTGAATCTGCTTTTGCTCCTGGCGGGCACTGCGCACGTTGTTCAGGATCACGCCGGCCACATCCACTTGCGGGTCCATGTTCTTCAGACCCAGCACCAGGGCGGCGATATTGCGGTTCATCCCGGTGGAATCCATGACCAGCAGCACTGGAGCCTGCAGAGTGCGGGCCAGCGCGGCCGTGCTGTAGCGTCCTTCCAGGTCGATACCGTCATGCAGGCCGTGGTTGCCCTCGATGATGCTCAGGTCAAACCCCCTGCTTTTGTCCAGGAATGTGCGGCGGCAGGTCTGCTCCCCCATCAGGTAGGGGTCCAGATTGTAGCTTTCCTGACCCGAGGCGGCCTTCAGCCACATGGGGTCGATGTAGTCCGGGCCTTTTTTGTAGGCCCGCACCCTCAGCCCCTCGTTTTTCAGGGCTCTTGTAAGCCCCAGGGCGAACAATGTCTTGCCGGAGCTTTTCTTGAAAGCCGAAATCACCAGCCGTGGATAGGGCACCGCAGACCCGCCAGGGTCTTTCCCGCGGGTTGCGCCCTTCCTGGCTGGGCCCTTTTGGCTCATAGATCCTCTCCCATACCCATATGGATGTATCCCGTGGGACAGACCTGATAGCAGATATGGCACCCCACGCAGCGGGTGTAATCGGTGAACATGACCTCGCCGACGGGCTTTTCCTTGCGGTAGGAGACCGCCTCCTGGGGGCAGAACATCTGGCACTGCCTGCATTCAAAGCACAGGCCGCAGCTCATGCAGCGCTCGGACTCGGCCACGATCTCCTCGGACGGCAGGGGGATCATGGTCTCCCGGAAGTCTCCCTTGATGTTCTCAGGGATATGCCTCCCGCGCTTCTTGCTTTCGCTGTTGGGGAAGTAGTAGGGGAACAGTCTGTCGTAGCGGATGATGTCCTCCCGCCCGGGTCCCTTGAACTCAATCCCGTTCATATAGTCGTGGATGGCCTCGGCGGCCTTGCGCCCATGGCCCACGGCGGTAGTGATCAGGTCGATCTTGAGGGCATCGCCCCCGGCAAATACCTTTTCCTCGCCCTTGACCCGGAAGTCGGGGCCCACGGAGAGCCAGCGCTGGCCTTCGGCTGTCGCTCCCAGTCCTGACAGATCTGTTGCCTGTCCGATGGCCGCCACCACCATGTCGCATTGCAGCGTGAACTCCGAACCGGCCACAGGCTTGTAGCGCAGGAAGGGCACGGGGGAGTTGTATCCCTCCTCGCCGGACTGCTTTTTTTCCATCTTCACACATTCCACGCCCGTAACCCGGCCACCTTCCGAGATGACCCGCTTGACGCTCACCTGGAGCTGAAACCCTGTGCCCTCGGCAAGCGCGTCATCGTATTCCTCGTCGAAACAGGCCATTTCCTCACGGGGCACCGCGCTGAGCACAGTAGCCTTGCTGCCCAGCCTCCGGGCCAGCCGGGCCACGTCCATGGCCACGTTGCCATCGCCAATGACGACCAGATTCTCCCCGACCGGGGTCTGTCCGCCTTTGGCCTCGAACTCGATTAAAAACTCGATGGCGTTGGTGGCCTGGGGCGCCTCTTCAAAACCCGGCACGGGCAGGCCCACGCCTTTTTGCGCGCCCATCCCGAGGAAGACCGCGTCATATCCGGACTTGAGTTCATCCAGGGTGACATCACTGCCGATTCTGGTATTCATCCGGATTTCAATGCCCAGCTCCACGATGCGTTGAATTTCGGCGTCCAGCACGTCCCGGTTGACCCGGTAGCCCATGATGCCATAGCGCATCATCCCGCCCAGCTTCTCACGGGAGTCGAATAACGTGACCTTGTGTCCCTTGCGGGCGAGCTGATAGGCGGCCGAAAGCCCGGCCGGCCCGCCACCCACCACGGCAACCTTCTTGCCCGTTGCGGCAGCCGGCTTATCCAGCTTCAGGTTGTTCTCAATGGCGTAGTTGCCCAGGGCGTGTTCCACGGTATTGATGGCCACGCTTTCATCATGCTCTTTTCTGTTGCAGCCACCCTGGCAGGGATGGGGACAGACCCGTCCCATGACGGCGGGGAAGGGATTCCTGTCAACGATCCTGCGCCAGGCGGCCTCCCATTTGTTCTCGGTCTTTTCCACGCCGCGCAGTATGTTCTGCACGCCCCGGATATCCTCCCCGGCAGGGCAGGAGGTAGTGCATGGGGGCACCCGCAACTGGTATGTGGGACATTTGTGGCTGGCGTCACCAAAGGCCACCACCCGTTTCAGTCCGTCTTGCACCCTGTAGGGCGGGTATTCATAATTCAGTGCGAAATCCAGGATGTGGTTTTCGTTTGACTCCGTGCTCATATCTTCACCAGGCGTTTTTTTGCAGGTCCATAGTGTCGTGTTAAGCCAGTCTCCGCCTGCTGCCGGGCTCATGAGCCCGGTGGCAGGCAGTCAGGCTCAGAATCGGATGTGGGCCGACTTGTTGAAAGTGGTTCTGGCCATCCGGTAGCTGTCGATCATATCCACATCGAAGCTCAGTCCGGTTTCCTCGAAGAACCGCTTCCAGCCAATTCTTTCAATCCACTCTCCCAGCCTTTCATAGGGCCGTCCGCCCTTCTTGTAGGCCATCAGGATATCCTTGACCACCTTGTTGACCTCGGGCCAGCGGGGAGGATTGTTGGGCAGCCCGTGGGCCACCATCTTCATGATGGCGGGCTTGGTGCGGGCGTTGGAGTTTTTTCCGCCAACCCAGATGGCGATCTTGGAGTGCTCCGGATGGTTGATCTCCATGGAGGGACAGGCCCCGAAGCAGGCTCCGCAGTACATGCATTTTTCCTCAACCACCTCCAGGGACAGCCTGCCGTCCACCCTGGTGGGGCGGATGGCGGCCACGGGACAGCGGGCCACCACCTTGGGCAGCTCGCAGGTCTTGGCCAGGGTTTCGTGGTTGATCCTGGGAGGACGGGTGTGCTTCACGATTACCGCTATGTCGGCCTGTCCGCTGCAGTTGATGGCGCAGCAGCCGGTGGAAAGGCGCACCTTGGCGGGCATTTCCGCGTGACGGAACTCATGCATCAGCTCATCCATCATGCTTTTCACCACCCCGGAGGCATCGGTCGCGGGGATATCGCAGTGCAGCCAGCCCTGGGTGTGGTGAATGTTGGTCACCGTATTGCTGGTGCCCCCTACGGGGAACCCTGCCTGCTCCAGGTCGGCGATTAAAGCATCAATGCGGCTTTCATCGGTGGTCATCAACTCCACGTTGTTGCGCACCGTGAAGCGCATGTATCCTTCCGAGTGCTTGTCGGCCAGATCGCACAGGGTGCGAACGTTATCCACTGTGATCTGCCGGGCCGTTCCCGCACGCACCGTATAGAGCACATCGCCGCTTTCCGCCACGCTCACCAGCACCCCGGGCCGGGGGTTGTCGTGGTGCTTCCACTTTCCGTAATTCTTCAGCACCACCGGGTGCAGAGTATCATTTCGGTAGTCATAGGGCCCATGTTCTACCGTTTTATATTCCCGTTTCGCCTTTTCGGTCATTCTCTCACCATTGTTTGAAAATTTGTCACTGGCCAGGGGGCTTCCCTGTGGCCTCCGGTATATCCAATCAGAATTCCGCCTTGAAGTAGGGGTTGTCCCTGGGTGTGTTGACCATGTTGATATCCGGTTCCAGTTCCACTCCCTTCAGGAACTCTTTCAGGGAGACACGCTCGATGGTTTCTCCGAGCCGCTCGTGGTCAAAGGCGTTGTCATCCCACCACTCGATGATCCTTTCGAGAAGCTCTATCAGGTTTTCGATATCCTCGTCTGTTTCCGCCTTGACGAAGGGCACGATCATGGAGCCCAGCATGCTGCCCACCTTGAGATGGGACTTGCCGCCCATGAGCAGGGACAGGCCCTTGTCGGAGCCAATGGAAAGCGCCTTGCTCATGACGTTGATGCAGTGCATGCAGCGCACGCAGTCCTTGTCCTCAATCTCAATGCCCTCGCCCTTGAGGGTGATGGCCTTGGTGGGACAGCGGTTAATGACATTGTTCACCAGGGAGTCCATACCGTTTTTCTGCACCCAGTTTTTCACTTCGGCGTTGTCCACCTTGATGGCGTCCCGGAAGGTGCCGATAAAGGCGATGTCGGAGCGCATGATGGAGTTCACGCAGTCGTTGGGGCAGCCGGCGAACTTGAACTTCAGCTTGTAGGGGAATTCGGGGCGGTGAACCAGACCTGTGAAATGCTTGAGCACCTCGTAGTGCACCTTCAGCGTGTCGTAGCAGGAGTCGTCGCAGCGGGCCGGCCCCACGCATGAAGCTCCGGTGCGGACCGAGGCCCCGGCGCCGCCCAGGTCCCAGCCCTTCCTGTTGAGCTCGTCAAAGCACTCCTGGACGTTCTGCTCCGGCACACCCTGGAGCATCAGGTCTCCGGTCTGGCCGTGCATGCACACTATGCCCGAGCCGTGTTTTTCCCAGATATCGCAAAGCTCGCGCAGCATTTTGGTGTTGTAGTGGAGTCCCGGGGGAGGCTGGAGCCTCATGGTGTGGAACTCCTTGGCTTCCGGTATTTTATCCTGGATGAGTGAGTATCTGGTGATGATTCCCGCGCCGTAACCGACCACGCTCACCAAGCCGCCCTTCCAGTAGCCCATCTTGGTCTTGTAGGAGTATTCCAGTTGATCCAGCACTCCGCGGATCATGGTTTTCTTGGTGCGTTCAGCCAGTTTCTTGAAGCCGGTCAAAAAGCTCGGCCAGGGGCCTTTCTCCAGATCGTCGAGGATCGGAGTGGGATTGAGAAACTTGCCGTTGCTGTTGCTGGGATTGTCTTTTGTACTCATAGTTCAGCCGGAAGTAATGCTGGTTAATCAAGGTGCCGGAAGAAATATTCCCGCCAGCGCTGTTCTATTCGCGTTTCCCCCGTCGGCAAACCAGAAAGCCCTGGCTCCGGCAAAGGAGTCATCCTGCTTCCGGCGGCTTGCCGGGAGCATCTGGCGCGAGGCCATCCGGGCGGCGTTTTGTTGTTAAACGCCGCCCGGCCCATCTCAAAGGGCGTGTTTCCGGTCTTCCGGCCGCGCCCCGATAAACCACGGCCTGTCTTTATTTCAGACGCAGCCGGTGGGCTTGGGCAGTCCGGCTATCTTGCAGGCCTGGACGGCAGGGCCGTTGGGGAACAGATCATACAGAAATGCCGAGGCATCTTTTTTCTGCATTTCGTTCCTGGCGGCGATTTCCTTGACGAGAATCTTGATGGCCGGGGCGATCTGATATTCCCGATAGTATTCCCGCAGGAAGTTCACGATCTCCCAGTGCTTGTCGTCCATCTGGATGTCCTCTTTTTCGGCCAGGAATTTTGCCACTTCCTCTGACCAGAGATCCAGATCCAAAAGATATCCATCCTCATCCGTTTCGTAGCTCTTTCCATTCAGTTCAAATGACATGGTGTTTTCCCGTTTTGATATTGGTTTGATAACATCGCTGCCAATGAGTTCCCTTGTCATGACAGCGGTTTGCGATGTTCATTGACCGGGACGGGTTGTTGCCCCCGTTCCCTGGCTCCCTGGCCGGCCCCTTTTCGCCGCGACCCCTGGTGGGGTTTTTGGCCCTTGGCTTCTTTTACTGCTCCCCCGAACCCATCCCAGGGGATTGTTTTTCGAGCCTCCAGCTAAACATGCATAGCATGTTGGGCGCCCTATACGATACGCCAGCTGGAGAACCTGCACCCTGATTCTCTCCGCCCATCTGGCGGGTTAATTCCACCGTGTTGAGTTTCGGAAAGACTCCCTTTGTGCCACGGCCCAGGGCTTTGCTGGAACCTTTATGGTTTTATAGTAGTTTGCGCAATTCTGATAAGTGACTAAGTCACGTCCGCGCAAATCATTTTTCACTTGATATTCAATGAGTTCCCCAGGGAAATAATTCCCCGGACTCCAACGTCAATCTGTGGAAGAAAATGGGGTAAGGACCGGAAAACAAAGTACGGCAGCCGGAGGATATTTCCTGGGGAAAAAGGCAGAACGCAGAACCGGGGAGAAATAATTCACCCCGGGCTTCAAAAGGTGCCGAACTTACGGCCGGGGCTCCAGGTACTGCTGCCTAGAGCCAGGAGTTTACCTGATGCTCCTCTACCAGGTCCACGAACCCCTCGTAATCCACCAGTTTGACATCTGCGACGACTTCGTTGATACCCCGGGCCTTGATATCCGGCCCCAGTCCGTATACCGGGTTGGTTTTCATGATTTTTTTGACCGTGTCGGCATGGGCGCCCTTGGCGGCCAGGGTATAAA
>JAOUPZ010000408.1 GCA_029879595.1 Deltaproteobacteria bacterium
TCCCCCTCATGCACAATGGTATCGAATGCACCGGAAGAAGCATCACTGGAAGATGCTGCGCCGGAAGACGCATCACCGGAAGAAAAGCCACTTTCAGACCTTGCCTCCCTGAGAGCCTGCTCCCCGGATATGAACTTAGTGGGTTTGTCGTTCGGGCTGGATTGAGACTTGCTGGAAGCCTTGCCGGCATCCCTGCCTGAAGCCTTGCCGGCCCCGCTCTTTAAAGCGCTCCCGCGTCTGGTGGCTCCACCCTTTGATGTGGCTGCTGTTTTCCTGGTCATGTCCGGTAACCTCCCTGTCGCCGAATCAGTTGTCCCAGCACTGCCCCGGGCCACCGTTCGATTTTTTTCATCGGCCTAGCCCCAGAGCTTTGAAACTTAACATTGGATTTACAATGAAAAAGGATAGTTTGTCAACTATAAAAGGGCTGGCGGATTACTTGTCCGCCCGGACGACTTTCGAGTTTGCTGCCGGACCGGGGCAACCCGTCCGCCGGGCCTTCCGGGCGAAGGATCCAGGCATTTAGAATCAGAACTTTCCATGCGGTTTGATAATGATTTTCTCTGGAAGAATGATTGCCGGATATGCGTTTATGGGCTATAA
This sequence comes from Deltaproteobacteria bacterium, assembly GCA_029879595.1. Classification (GTDB taxonomy): domain Bacteria; phylum SAR324; class SAR324; order SAR324; family JACQKK01; genus JAOUPZ01. The sequence goes on from JAOUPZ010000408.1 coordinate 604, forward strand.
TTATGTTTTGTTAAAATTATTTTGCTTCGGATTAGAGGAAATTCATACGCCGGATCAGCTGGCAACAAGGGATGAATCCCTTTCGACATCTCCTTCAGCAGAAGGAGAAACTGAAAGAATAAAAAAGCAGAATCAAACAACCATGAGGGTATGATGATCTCTAATCATAAAGTTTTATTGGGACGTTTTCTTTTTTTAACGGTGCTGGCGGTATTTTTCCTGGCAGGATGCGGCGGAGAGGCCACTAAGGAGACTCTTGAAGGTGAGGGGGCAGGCTTCAGCTTTTCCGCACTCGGAGGCAACAACAAGGTCCGGTTGAACTGGGTTCTGCCCACCGGCTTCACAAACATGGAAATCCGCCGGGACGTTGCCGGGGCACCCGCCGATCCGCTTTCCGGGACACTGGTTTATACTGGAACGGAAAGCACCTTTGATGACCTCAGTGGACCGGTCAACGGATCCACCATGTACTACACGGCCTTTGCAAATGACGGCGCGGGCACCTACGGCCCCCAGGTCAGCCTGAGCGTCACCCCACAGTCTCCCTGGCGGGCGGCCGCCTCCGGGACAGACGTGCGGTTTCATCACAGCATGGTCTATTACAGCGGCAAAATATTTGTGATGGGAGGCGATCTGGATGTGGCTCCATACGCCCTCAGTTCGGTGGAGCAATACGACATCATGACAGACACCTGGACCAACTGCGGCGGCAGTTGCCCACCTCTGCCCAACGAACGGGGAATGCAGATTACCGGGCTGGTGGGCAGCACGGTGTATGTGGTGGGAGGAGGCAACTGGTCCAACTCCTACTGGGCCCATGGCGACAGCTACAACCTGGCCGACTTTTCTACCGTGAACGGCTGCTGCGCGCCCGTTCCCCGGGGGCAGGCCGGCGGCTTTGGGCTGGCCGTGGGGGATAAGTTCTACATGATGGGAGGCTACAACCCCACCGACCTGAACACCGTGGATATTTACGACACGGCTAATGGCACCTGGAGCCCCGGCGCACCCATGCCGGGGGCGTTCAGTGAGGCCGCCACGGTGCACTACAACGGAAAAATATATGTGATCGGCGGCTACGGACCCAGCTACCGCAGCACAGTGCATGAGTATGACATCGCCACCAACGTCTGGACCGAATGCGGCGGTGGATGCCCCGTGTTACCCCACGCCGAATACAAGATGCCGGCGGTGGAAGTGGGTGGGAAGATCTACATCATCGGCGGAGGCTACTATTCGGGTGCCGCAGAGGTGCAGGTTTATGAGTGGGATGTGGCTAACATGGCCGCAAGTTGGGTCAGAAAAGCCGATATGCCCACGGGAAGAAGGGCTCACCGGGCCGTGGCCGTTGACGGAAAAATCTACGTGAGCGGCGGTGACCCGAGCTTTGTCGCGCTGAATACCATGGAGATTTACGAGCCGGCCCTGGACTGGTAACCCGCCGGTCAGGCAAACTGTATCCGCCAGCCTTGGAGGGCTCCTTCTGCCGAGGGCCTCCGGGGCTGGCATTTTTCGTTATTCCTTCCGCTTCAACTCCTGCCCCTCCTCTCCCCCGGCCATCCCACACTCCCTCCTGTGGATTCCGCTTTGAAATTTATTGAAGGACAAAACCCAGTTTCGGCAATCGTGCCAAATGGTGCTAGGCTTTCCCATGGTGACCACATCACACTTGTTTTTGGCCTGAAAGCGGTAGTGTGGAATATGCCGGATCATCTGGGATTGGGTCATGTCGCCGGATTGCCACCGTCGTTTGTCCCTGTAGGACGCGTCGCAGGTAATGTTGATGGTATTGTTGCAGATACTGCGCTAGTTACAGCCGCTTGTTGAAACGCCATGAATGAACACATCCCACCCCAGCCCGACCGAAAGGCCCTGGGTGAAAAACTGCGCCGGACCGACCGCCCCTACATGGTGCTCAAGGCCGGAGCCACCCTGGACGGCAAAATCGCCACCGCCGGCGGGCTTTCGCAGTGGATTACCGGCGAGGCGGCCCGTGCGCACTCCCACGGTCTTCGCGCTGGCTGCAGCGC
>JAOUPZ010000092.1 GCA_029879595.1 Deltaproteobacteria bacterium
GGCTTTTATCAATGATAAACTGCGCCTGCCTGTGGTCTTGTATGTGGTTTCACTGCTGGTTGTCCTGATCGGGGGGATGATAACCTTCCGGCAATACGGAATGAGACAGGACACCGAGGAGAAACTGCTGGAAAGCCGCCGGCTTCTCAGGACGGTCTTTGATACCATCCCCCACGCTCTTTTCGCAAAAAACCGCGAGCAGCGCTACATCATGGTAAATGAAGCCCTGTCGGAAATGTTCAAGGTCAGGCCCCAGGACTGCATCGGGCGGACCATAAATGATTTCAAGGCAATCGGGGAGGAAGCCAAGCAGCAGATCAACTCCCGGGACAATCAGGTCATTCAGGAGGGCCGACCGGTCTTAGAAACCATCCGCATGCGGTTTGAAGACGGAAAGGAGTCTTTCAGGGAGATAATCAAGCTCCCATTGTTCGATGAAAAACACAAAATCATCGGCATGGTCGGAGTGTCACAGGATGTCACCGAGCGCCATATCGCGGAAACCATGCTGCGCAAGTCCGAGCAGCGTTATCGTACCCTGATTGAAGGCACCATCCAGGGCATCATCATCCTGCAGCAAAAACGGCCGGTCTTCGCCAACAATGCGGCCGCAGGGTTATTCAGGTTTGCGGACTGCGAAGACCTGCTGAGGCTGGATTCCCTGGAGCCACTGCTTTCAGCGGATGACTACCCGGTCCTTTGGCAGGCCTGGGAGAAAAACCAGGCCGAAAAGCCGGGTGAGCCGCTCCTGGTGAATATCCGGTGCCGGTGCCATGACAACAGCGAGATCAGGGTGGAGGCCTTTCTTTCCGAGGTGGTCTGGGAGGATGCGCCGGCGGTGATGATTGCCCTGATGGATGTGACGGAACGCGATCAGCTGGAGGAAAAGCTGCGGCAATCGCAGAAGATGGAGGCGGTTGGCCAGCTGGCCGGAGGCATCGCCCACGACATCAACAACACCTTCCAGGTGATAATGCTTAACACCGAGGCCATGCTGGAGACGGAAAAGTCGGAACGGACAAGGGAAAAGCTCGAATCCATCCAACGGTCCATCTCCACATCGTCCAGCACCATCAGTCAACTGCTCACCTTTGGCAAGCTCGATAACCTGGTCAGGAAGAATCTGAAAATCAACGATTTGATCAGGCACTCCACCAACCTGCTGAAAAGGCTGATTGGCGAAAACATCGAGCTGGCGCTGAATCTTGATCCCCAGGCGGGCTATGTAAATGTCGATCCGGGGATGATCCAGCAGGTTATTTTGAATCTTTGCATAAACTCCAGGGATGCCATGCCGAACGGAGGGCGTCTGGAAATATCATCCCAGTTCTTTGTTACCGATGAGAGTTTTCTGAAAACACACCAGGATATACAGGCGGGGGAGTATGCTCTTGTCAGGGTGTCTGATTCCGGCCATGGAATGTCGGAGGAAGTTTTGCAAAAGGTGTTCGAACCGTTCTTCTCCACCAAACCCGTGGGCAAGGGAACCGGCCTGGGGCTTTCCATGGTGCATGGCATCATCCGACAGCATGGCGGATACATAGACCTGCAGAGCGCCGTGGGCGGGGGTACAACGGTCAGCATCTATCTTTCGGCCTCTGCCGAACAGCCACGGAAGGAAATGCAGGCGCCAAAGGCCCGGCATGTGGAAGGAAAGGGCAAAACCATTCTGATCGCCGAGGACGAGAAGGAACTGCTGGATAACCTGCAGGAAATGCTTTTGCTGAAGGGGTTCTGCGTAATTGCGGCCAACAACGGAGAGGAAGCGCTGGAAATGCTCAACGCCGAGCAGGATATCGATATGGCCATACTGGACATGATCATGCCCAAGGTAAGCGGTCAGATGCTGTATGAACAGATCAGAAAAACCCACCCCAGGCTGCCGGTGCTGTTTACAACGGGTTATTCAACAGTGAATTTCAAGGACTTCGTACGGGAGGATGGTTTGGTGAGAATGATCCAGAAGCCATACAACAGTAATGATCTGTTCGAGAATATCAGCAATCTGTGCTCATGACCGGGGGGAACCTCAGCTCCGGGCTGGCCAGATGGCGGATGCGGTTGTCGAAGGGGCCAAAGCCGTGAAGGCGTTTAGAGCAGACCAAACAGCTTAGAGAAGAACAGCGCGTACGCCAGCAGGATCACAAAGCCCTCGGTGCGGGTCAGGGTCTTGTCCAGCACGATCACCAGGAAGATGAACATCGTGGCGCAATAGTAGGGGAACTGCAGGAAGAGCACCGAGTCCATCCCCACCTTGATGGGCTGCCCATCCCCGATGAACGGGGCCGCCAGGGAGGGAACGCTCAGCACCACGAAGGTGTTGAAGATGTTGGAACCGGTGACGTTGCCCATGGCCATCTCAAAATTATTGCGGCGCACGGCGCTCAGGGCCACCACAAGCTCCGGCACGGATGTACCGGCCGCGATTATGCTGGCGGCGATTACCTCGGTTCCCATGCCCATCAGCCGGGCCAGCTCAATGGCGGCGTCCACTGTGTACTGGGCCCCGAAATAAACCCCGATACCACCCAGAATGATCCATACCACCGACATGGGTTTAAAATCGGGGCGTTCCTCATCCTTATCAACCTTCTGGAGCTCTTCCCGGTTGCGCAATACGTAGTAATGCAGGTAGAGCAGGTATCCGGCCAGCAGGATCAGGCCCTCGGAGAAGTTTACCACCGACCTCATGCCGGGATTACCCTGGCCGGTGGTTTCAATCTGATGGCTGATCTCGCGGAAAACCTGGAGGTCAACGGTGGACAGGGGATAGATGATGAAGCCCATCAACAGCAGGGAACCAAACAGAATGGGCAGGTCGCCATGCATGAGGTCCCACAATATCGTGAAGTTTTTTGAAAATATTGCTGAAATGCCAAGAATCAAAAGTATATTGGCGATATTGGAACCGATCACCGTTCCGACGACAAGCTCACTGGACCCCTGATTGACAGAAATGATTCCGGTAAGAAGCTCGGGCAGGGAGGTGCCCACGGCCAGCACCGAAATGCCCATTACAAAACCGGGAACGCCCAGTGACAGTCCGATTTCCTCGGTGGCCATCACGAATTTGTCCGAACTGATCATCAATAATATCAGCGATCCGGCCAACAGGGCTAAGGTCATCAATAAGGATAGGTCCATCGTGGAATCATGTAAGTTGAAACAACTTGTCTTCCCTGACTACAAGCGAAATACTCATCGGTTTTTCGCTTCATCCACCTTATAGCTAGCAAATATCTTGCCTAAATGGGGAAAAAGAGAACTGAATGCTGATAATACAGGCTGAAAATCAGTATCAGCAAGCAAAATATTCTGTGAGTTCGCGATGCCAAAGCCCTTTTGGAAGGCCTATCCGTCGGCCCGCCGCCCGAAGTGAACCAGCATCTCCAGTTTGCCGCGGTAGCTCTGGATGAACCCTTCCAGGAGCACCCTGGTCCCCGCCCGCCAACCCTCAAGGGGGATGAGCGCGGCCCGTTGGCGGAAAACCACCGCTGGAAAGCCGTTCTTCCGCCCACTGCGCTGCAGTTCGATTAGTTCCACGCCTTTTTTCAGCGTCCTGCGTCTGCTGACCGTTCCCCGCAGCCGGATAAACCTGCCGACATACTGCTCCGGACGAAAGGATCCGGCCTCCAGGACGGATTCAATGAACAGGGGGTTGTTCTTTCCGGCCGGGGTGCGGTGTTCGCGTTGCAGACGGGCCAGGTATTTTTTTCGCGAGCCGGACTTTTTCCAAATCCCCAGCCCCTCGTCAAAGGCCAGCGCTTCGGCCCGCACCCATTCCTGGTAGTCTTCGGGAACGGAGAACCGGGTGTCCAGCGGACTGTGCCCGGCCCTCACCAACGCCAGATTCACGTTGCGCCATTGGCCGTCGGTATCCCTTACATCCACCAGGGCCAGCGTGCGTCCGTATTTGCCCTTGCGCTGTCCGGAAAAACGCAGCCTGAAGGGGGGGCGTGACAAAAGTTCCGCCAGAAAATCGCGGGCCGGGATTCCGTGCTCCGGATCTTGGCCCTTGTGCGAGTCTGTCAGTTCGGGGGTGTCAACATATAGCAGCCTTACCTTTTCCTCCGGTTCTTCCAGGCGTCCGTTGCCGTTTATGTCAATCAGGAAGGTATCCCCGTCGTATATCTTTGCCGGCCTGGCGTTAAGAATGAGCGGGGTTGTTGGCTCCGCCGGGGCGGCGGTTCCGGGAAATGGGAGCAGGATTAACACGGCCATGGCGGCCGTCAGTGCCGCCGTCAGTGCCGCCGTCAGTGCCGCCGTGATGGTGCTCAGCCCTTTGATTTTCATATTTACTACCCCCTCATTGTAAATTTATCCGTAACCGTATTTGAATGTGGTTCATGTCCCGGATATGATATTGAATTCGAATGCAGTAAAAAACCCGGCAGCCGGAGATGTCTTAACAGAAAATGGCTCCAGATGGAAACAAACAGGAGGGAAGCACCCTTTAGGGCTGGGCTGGATGAATTGTACCGCGTAATCAGGACCCGCCAGGAAGCAGGCGACGTGGATAATTCCTATGTGGCCCGCCTCAGCGCCGGCGGCCAGGATGAGGTGCTGAAAAAGATCGGCGAGGAGTGCACCGAACTGCTGCTGGCGGCAAAGAACGGCTCGGCCCGGGAGATGCTGCACGAACTGGCCGACCTGCAGTTTCACCTCCTGGTCTGGATGGGGCAGTCTGGAATAACCCCGGCTGACCTTGAAAATGAACTGGCGGTCCGTGCCGGTGTATCCGGCCTGGATAAAAAAACCTGAAGCGCCGGTGGCCTTACGGCCGGCCCGATGGGGCCGTGGGCAAGAGACCCGGTCCGGTTTCTGGCCAGAGAGCCAGGCCGGCGGGCACAGCATTCCTGTGCTTTTGGCCGGCGATTTTTTCCGGTGCCTTTTTCCGGTGCCTTTGACTGATACCGTTGACCAGTACCTTTACCAGTACCTTTACCAGTACCTTTGACCGCAAGGACGGCATGTTTGAAGAAACTACCCTGGAAGGAAAGCTCACGCTGCGCAACCGCATCGTATTCTCGCCCTATATTGAATACCAGGCCAACAAGAACGGCACCATATCCACCCACATGGCCGATTTCTATCTCCAGATGGCCCGCGAGGGAGTGGGACTGATGATCATGGAATCGGCCTATGTCACCCAGCAGGGGCGGGCTCATACCAACCAGCTGGGAATATCCACGGAAAACCATGTGGAAGGCCTTTCCAGGCTCATCAAGAACATGCATGAGGAGGGCGCAAAGGTGGCCCTGCGGCTGGCTCACGCCGGAGCGAGAACCTCCGAGATGGTGGCCGGCGAGCAGCCCGTAGCGCCATCGTCCATCAATTTCGGCAAGGACTATGATCCCAGCCGGGAGTTTGACGACGGGGACATCGAGGAGATCATCCTGTTCTTTGTCCATGCCGCCGAGCGGGCCGAGGAATGCGGAGCCGACCTCATTGAAATCAATGGTGGGCAGATGTACCTGCTGGACCAGTGCACATCCGGCCGCATAAACAACCGGGCCGACAACTACGGGGGGAACATCGAGCAGCGGATGAACCTGGCCGTGGAAATCATCAAGGCCATCAAATCCAGGGTTTCCCCCCAGATGCCCATTTCATACATGTTTTCCATCCACGACAAGCTTGAGGACGGTTTCGACTCCAACGAGTTGAAGGGCATGATCAAGGCTCTCAATTCGGCCAAGGTGGACTTCTACCATCCGGTGAGCATTCATGTGCTCAACAAGTTCTTTGACACCGAGGAAACCCTGGTGGAGTGGGTGGGGAAGCTGGGGAAAAAGTCCATCATTGCCGACGGCAACATCAAGTCTCCCCAGATTCTCAAGGAGGCGATGAGCCTGTACAAGTCACAGCTGTTCGCGCTGGACAAGGTGATCTTCACGCGCCCCAACTGGTATTCCTTTCTGAAGAAGAAAATCCCTCCCCCGCAATAGCCCGCGCTGATGGCGGTGAGGCTTTGTGCCGTAGGCCCGGCAGGAGGGTGAACAGCGTCCGGCGCTCCGGCACCTGGAGCAGGAGAGGCCAACAGGTCTGCCGGGGGCTCATAAAGCCGGTGGGTATGCCGATTCCCTTTACTTTCCAAAGTGGTTTCGCTATCTTCTCTGCCATATTCACCAACCTGTCCAGGAGAAAATGCCATGGGAGTTCGCACCGTAGGACTGTTTGCTCACGCCGGAGCCGGAAAAACATCGCTGGCGGAAAAAATGCTTGCCATTACAGGGGTGGCCAAGAAGCCAGGCAGCGTTGAAAACGGAACCTCCATGCTGGATTTTGAGGCCGTGGAGAAGGATCACCGGACAACGGTATATGCCTCCACCGCCCACTTCAGCTGGAAGGACAGCCAGGTGGACCTGATTGACAGCCCGGGATCACAGAACTTCATTGGCGAGACCGTGGGTGCGATAAGGGTCTGTGATGGCGCGGTTATGATGTCCTCCGCCGAGCCCGGAATTCATGGCGAAACCGATTTTCTCTGGGAGCGTCTGGAAAACCAGGGTGTGGCCCGGCTGCTGGTGCTCTCCCACATGGACCGTGACCAGGCCGACTTCGATTCCTGTCTGGCCAATCTGAATAATTCTTACGACAACCGTCTCATTGCGATAAACATCCCCATTGGCAAGGGATCGGGTTTTTCCGGGGTGGTGGATCTGGTCAGCATGAAGGCGCTGGATTTCTCAACACCGGGCAAACCGAAGGCCGCCGATATTCCCGGAGATATCCTGCCCCAGGCCGAGGAACAACGCTACCGGCTGGTGGAATCCGCCGCCGAGGCCGATGATGACCTGCTGGAAAAATACCTGGAAACAGAGGAACTGAGCACGGAGGAGATTATCAGGGGGCTGAGGAGGGGAGTGAAGACGGGAAAGCTGGTGCCCGTTCTGGCGGCCTCCCGGAACATCGGGGTGGAGTCGGTAATGGACGCCATGGTGAACCTGCTGCCGGATTTCGAGGAATGCCGCGAACGTCGTTCCGCCATCAAGACCGGAGACGGTTATATCAGCGATGGCCATCCGGTCAAGAATTTTGCCGCCCTGGTTTTCAAGACCAAGGTGGACCAGTACGCCGGCAAGCTGTCATTTGTTAAGGTGCTGGCCGGAGAGCTGAAGCCGGGCCTGGAAATGTTCAACGTCAGTACCGACAACATGGAGCGTCCGGCGCATATTTTCAAATTGCAGGGCAAGGAACAGGTCGAGGTGAAATCCCTGGGGCCGGGCGAGATTGGGGTGCTGCCCAAGCTTTCCGAAACCCATTCGGGCAACACGCTGTGCTCAAAGGCCGAGAAGGTGGAATACCAGCCCATAGATTTCCCGGCTCCCGTGCTTAGCTATGCCTTCAAGCTGTCGGCCAAGGGTGAGGAGGAAAAGCTGTCCACGGCACTGCACAGGATTATCGAGGAAGACCCGACCCTTTCGTTCCGGCACAACGGCGAGACCGGGGACTTTCTGGTGGCCGGGATGGGGCAGATTCACCTTGATCTGACCAAGGAGCGGCTGGCCAGGGAGTACAACCTGAAGTCGGAGTTCAAGCTTCCTCATGTGCCCTACCGGGAAACCATCCGCAGTTCAGCCAAGGCCCAGGGCAAGTACAAGAAACAGACCGGCGGCAGGGGGCAGTATGGCGACTGCTGGCTGGAGATAAAACCCAACGGCCAGGAGGAGCAATTGTTGTTTGAAAGCGCCATCGTGGGGGGGGTGATTCCCAAGGGATTCATTCCTGCCGTGGAAAAGGGCGTTTCTGAGGCCCTGCACAAGGGCATTGTGGCCGGTTATCCCGTGATCGGGATCAACGCCAAGGTGTATGACGGCAGTTACCATGATGTGGATTCCTCGGAAATGGCCTTCAAGATCGCCGGGTCCATGGCCTTCAAAAAAGCCATGGAGGAAGCCCGGCCGGTGTTGCTGGAGCCCATTTACAAGCTGGATATCGTGGTGCCCTCAGAGTATATGGGGGACGTGATGGGTGATATTAACGGCAGAAGGGGCAAGGTTCTGGGCATGGACTCACAGGGCCGCCGCCAGTTGGTCCGGGCCGAGGTTCCCATGAGCGAGGCCCTCATCTATGCGGTGGAGCTGAGAGCCATGACCTCCGGGCAGGGGATCTTTACCCAGGAGTTTTCCCACTACGAACAGGTTCCCGATAATCTGTCCGATAAGATCATCCAGGCCAGGGCAAACGAGGATTGATGGCCCGGGAGCCGGACGGGGGGGGGAGGCGCTCATACCTGCTCCTCTTCCTCCTCCACTCCAAACAGTTCTTCCAGACGGGCGATTCTCTCCGCCTCCTTCTTGTTCACTTCCTCCAGCCTGGTCATGAGGGATTTCAGTTCCTCGTTGGCCCAGCGTTCCTGTTCCCGCCGATCCGATTTTCCCGCGGCGATGGCCAGTGTGCGCAGGAACTCCACCTTGTCCGACAGCACGTCGTTTTTCATTATCACCCCCCGCCAGAGGGGATAGCAGCGCTCAAGCAGTTCCGAGGCGGATTTGAATTCGCCGTTGCCCACGAGGATCTTCCCGGTTTCCATGGCCAGCTTTACCCGCTGCTGGGGCTTGAGGTTGTGGTTTTCAATGGCCCTGGCCCACCAGGTGGCGGCCTCCTTTCGGAGCGCCCTTCGCACCTGATCCAGTTTCTGGGGGTCGGCCCTGTCCAGGATGGGCAGCTCTCCGCCTTTTGGGGCAAAGTCCCGATTGTACCGCTCAATGAAGGTCCTCAGCTTTCTCCCGTCCCGTAGGGGGATGTTCTCATCTCCTGCCGCCGATAAGAACACATCCCCCAGCCGCGAGAAAACATGGCCGTGTATGCGGTCGTTTCCCCCCCGGCGGATGGGATGGATGCGCAGGATCATCTGCAACTGCATCAGGGCATCGAAGTAGCTGGTCTGACCAAGCAGCAGTTCGGCCAGCCTGAAGCGCAGCTGGATGTCGCTGGGAAGGGTGGCCAATCGCCTTACATGGGCGTAGATGTCCTGCTCGGGTGCGAAATACCGGCTGAAGATGCCCTTTTTCTGCTCGTTCAGGTCTCCCAGCACCCCGAAAACGATAGCCTCCCCGTCCTGGTTCACAGCATATGGCGAATACTGGATGGTCATCCGGGCCAGGTCGATCGTTTTGAACAACAGGAACACCTGCTGGTTGAAATCGGTGCAGTGGCGGGCCTCCTGCATCAGGTAGGCTATGTAGAATTTCAGCACCTCCACCAGTTTGGTGTTGTCCTCCTTGGTGGCGTAGTAGTCCAGGGACTGGGAGAGGTCCAGCTCCTGTTTCATTCCCATGGACTTGTCCTGGTTTTCCCCCACCAGTTCCTCCAGGCTCACCCGGGGCCCGAAGTCCAGACGCATCATGTTCCACAGGAAGTTCCCAAAGCGATCACGTTCCCGTCGGTGCAGGTTGCGTGTTTCGTTGCGGAATCTCGATTCGGCCGCCAGCACCCTCAGCTGCACCGGGCGTGAGTCCGCGGAGGCTTTTGTCGGTGCCGCCGTTGCCGCCGGCTGGGTCTGCCTTGCCGGTATAGCCAAGCGTCTTCTTCTGACCATCAGGTTCTCCTTGCCGCCCGTTTGTTGCCTTGAGGCTTCCGGTGCCCGGGAGCCCGTAACAGCCTTTTGTATATCCTAGTAGCAAACGGCCTCAAAAGAAATTTCCCGGAGCACCCATTTGAGCCTCCATATTTTGACATGGTTTTACCAAGGCCCCCGGTGAAAAAAAAAGGCCGCTGATGAAAAAAATCCTCCAGTGAAAATACCATGTGCTGTTAACCGCTGTTTTTCTTGGCAATATTCTCAAAAAAAGGTATATTGTTTGGTCCATGGAAAAGGAACAGGGAAAACGGACTTACCCTTGCATAACGATTTTTTGAAGGAATTCGTATTTTGGCCAGGGACCGGTGTTTTTTTTAATAAAAAACTTCCGGTCGTAATTTCAGGACTTACCTGATGGAGCCTCCCGGCAGC
>JAOUPZ010000093.1 GCA_029879595.1 Deltaproteobacteria bacterium
TGGGTGGGGTGATATTCATGAACGGATCATCGGCGGACCAGGAAGCCAAGACCCTGGCCGACGATGCCCGCAATTCAAACGACCCGGACCTGTACAAACAGGCCGAGGACAAGCAGGCCGCCGCTGAAAGCCAGATGACGATTGGTGCGGCCACCATGGGTATCGGGGCGGGTCTGCTGGCCTATTACCTGTTTATTGAGAAGCCGGTTTCACCCGGCACTGCAGTGCTGGATGGTCCGTCAGGCCAAAAGGGGCTTGTCCTCACAGGCGTTCGCCTGTATGCCAGCAGAAAAATGGTTCTGGCTGGAGCAGGTTTTAGCTGGTAGAATAAAAACAACAAAGGACCCCTCATCCCGGGGGCGGAGTCATGGGGAGGGGTTGGGGTAAATCTAGTTCTAAGTTTATAGATCTTTCACAAGGCCGGAGGCAGAGGTTGAGCCGGCTCACCAACACTTAACGGGAGTGTTTGTGAAAGAATTTCAAAACAAAATAAAGTCTATACAAATTAAAAACCGGGCGTCAGGTCCGGAGGAATTTCTGTGGATCGTTTCACTGCGGAAGGGCCGTTGTGTTTTCTTGTAACCAGGAAGCACAGGCCGTGCTTTATTCTTTATTCATGACGGGTCATTCAAGCTGAACTGTTCTTGTCAACATGAGGGGATGGAAAGAGTAATTTCAATCCAAGGAGCGCGAGAGATGAACGGGAAGAATGATAAATACAGCTGGAGTTGGATATTGACTGCCGTTTTTTTCGGCATGGTTTTTTTCATAAGTTCCTGTGGCGGTGAAGACCTGGGAACACCCCCCACGGGAGGTGACAGGAACCCCAGTGATCTTTCCGCCATGGTAGTAACGGATAATCTTCCCGCCAACGACCCTGACTGCCCCACCGGCGGTGTGCTGATTACAGTGGGCTGGGACAACGGAGAGGGCGTGGGGAACACCGCCGGCGACGGCGTCATGGACCTGATCCATGAAACATACAAGGTCTGTAACGGCTGGAACTCCCTGGTCAAAGTCTCGGCTGATACCACCAACTGCGCCTATGGGGGAACCCGGATCGACACCGGGATTGACGACGGTGCTCCCTTAGGCACCAAGAACAACAACCAGCTTGAAACGGGTGAAATAGAGAACACCCAGTACGCCTGCAACGGCGCTCCGGGCACCGGAACCCAGGGACATGCCAGCCTCGTTGAGACAACAGCCGCCAGTGTGGCCAACTGCCCCTCCGGCGGTATCACAGTCACTTACGGGGTTGACGACGGCGATCCTACCGGAACCGCGAATGACGGCTTTCTGGATACAGGCGAGGTGGACGGCACCACGCATGTTTGCGAGGGGGCCGACAGCATCCAGAATCTGGTGAAATTCCAGGCGGAACCGGAGGGATTGAACTGCACATATGGCGGACAGAAAATACTTTCAGGTCTGGACAACGGCGATGGGGCCGGAAACCCCAACGATGGAATTCTGCATGCCGACGAGGTTGACAACACCAGCTACGCCTGTGCGGCCAGCGGCGGCGGCAGTGCCGTAGATACGGCTGTTGCCCTGAACAGGGGCACAGACAATTCAGAGCCCTGGCAGGTATTTACCGAAGCCACCGAATGCCCCACGGCTGGCGGCACGGAAGTACTGGTATACACCGAAACTGACGGAACCACCGGATATGACGGCGGAGCGCAGGATATCCTGCGTGACTCCGCTTTTTACTGCAACGGCGGCGGGGGCGGAGCAGGATACGCCATGCTGTCCAGCCCCACCGACATTTCGCCGGGTGGAACCTGCGCGGCCGGCGGGATCGAGATATTATTCGGCCTGGATGACGGACTGGCTTCCGATGGCAGCACCCCGGCCGGCACGGCCAATGACGGTACTCTGAATGCCGGTGAGGCTGATCCCGCGCTGACCAAGATCATCTGCAACGGCACCAATGGATCCAGCGGCGCCGATGGCTCCCTGGTGGCGGTCAACGGCACCGGAGCCTGGCAGACCTCCCTTACCGGCCAGAACGAGGGCACCCTGTGCAGCGGAACAACCGGAACGGAGATCGTGGTCTACCTTGAGAAAAACGCCACTACTGGCTACCAGACCGGGGATACCCTGGTGGATGCCAGCTTTACCTGTAACGGCACCAACGGAACCAGCGGCTCCGATGGCTCCCTGGTGGCAGTCAACGGCACCGGAGCCTGGCAGACCTCCCTCACCGGCCAGAACGAGGGCACCCTGTGCAGCGGGGCCACCGGTACGGAAATCGTGGTCTACCTGGAGGTTAACGGCACCACGGGCTTCCAGACCGGAGACACGCTGGTGGATGCAGGCCATACCTGCAACGGCAGCAACGGAACCAGCGGTTCCGATGGCTCCCTGGTAGCGGTAAACGGCACCGGAGCCTGGCAGACATCCCTCACCGGTCAGAACGAAGGTACGCTGTGCACCGGGGCCGGCGGGACGGAAATCGTGGCCTACCTGGAGGTTAACGGCACCACGGGATTCCAGACCGGAGACACGCTGGTGGATGCCAGTCATGCCTGCAACGGCACCAACGGAGCCCCCGGCACGGATGGTTTCAACAGCCTGATCGTGGCCACCGAACTGCCCTTCGGTGACGCCTCCTGCCCCTTTGGCGGAACACAGATCAAGGTGGGCAAGGATTTGGACCGCGATAACACACTGGATGCGGGGGAAGAACTGGACACCCGCAGCATCTGCGCCATCGGCAGCGGCATGAGCCAGGGGGAATCCGGCTTGCCGGCAGATATATCCTGGGTATCCGGGACGGGTATGACAGGCGAGCCGCCGGAGAACTATGTCTCTGCGCAGGGATCAAGCTATTACCGGTTCACCACCTTTGATGATGGTTCCGGAGCGCTGGATTCCAGCGGACCCTACACGCTAAATCTTTATGCCATCGAGTCGAACCTTTCGTTGACTATGTATACTGATATCAACTTCACTCCGGGTAATGAGATCGCCCTGGATTGCCGGCTGATCTTCTGGGGCACCGGGAAATCCTGCTCCACTCCGGGAGGGCTTTACGGCCAGCCCAGTACACATCTGGGGGAAGGAACAGCGTATTACCTGAAGGTTCGGGATACACGGAACATGCCCAACGAGTTCTTCATGATGGCGTCTTTCGGGGCGAACCACGGAACCGAATCAGTTCCGGTTGATCTGGGCACCATTCTCGCTCAGAGAACCATGAAATCCTCCATCGGCTCGGCCATGGAATCGGAAGACAGAACCGCCAACAGTTATTACAAGTTTGAGGGCAACCCCGGGCTGTACACCATGAGCGTCAAAGGGTTGACCACCGTTGATGACACAACGGTATTTGGCATGGATATCAACAAAACTGATCAAACCTGGGGAACAAGCTGTGACACACAGAAATGGGAATACTCCGGACAGGAATACTACTGTCTGGCCGTGCTGCCCTCGCTCTCCTTTTACAACGTCAATGTAAGAAACCAGGGCGGCGGAGCCACCTACACCATGACCGTTGATGTGGGCGATACCGCCACCGAGTATGTCATTGACGGGAATTCCGCGGGCCATGTGGTGGATTCGCAGAGCGAAAAGCTCTACCGGCTGAACATCGCCGCTACCGGTCTCCGCCGGATGGTGCTGACCGGGAGCATTTACAACGCCGACATGAGGTTGTTCGATGGCCATCCTGACCTGCCAACCACCCTTCAAATTGGGTCCTGCTACAAGGATCAGGACACCAGTTGCGCTAATATTATCGATATTCTCCAGCAAGGCGTGGACTATTATATCAGCGTGACAAACTATGAGTACTACACCCAGCAGTTCAATCTCATTATCGCTGGTATTGACGAGGAATTGTATAACGGGACTACATCCAGTTGGATAACCTACTCACCCGGACGCACCAAGACCTACAAGTACGTCGCCCAGAACACGCTGGATCCAACAATCCTGGTCGGTATTAACTGGCCCGCGACCGGGGCTTATATGGCAGGCCAGTCGATTTCAATATATGACGGAACTTCAGGCTCGTTGACTCTCTTGGGCTCATACAACTGCTCTGAGGAAAGCGCCGCCATGCCGGACTGCACCCTCTCCGGACTTGGGCTCAGCCTCCAGTCAGGTGATATCGTGTACATAATTGTTAAAGACGATGATTATTCATCGATGGATTACAACTATCAGCTGCAACTCACCATTACCCAATAGGAAGAAGCCCTCCCCCCCGTCCTGCATGCGGCGGGGGGCGTAAAAACCGGAGGCGGATATCTTGTCCGCCTCCCTTCCCCCGTCAGCACTCACTTGGTGATGGTGCCCCGGTGGCAGATCATCATTTCACCCAAATCTACTAAACGCGGACGCTTGAGGACCGCGGTCTGGACTCTGGCAAACAGCGGGATCTCAAAAGAAGTTTTTCATGATGGCGCGAAAACAAATGTTTTTGTCGCAATTTGAAAAACATGATTTGTCCAAATCTGAAATAATATGCAGTGTGGTTTTCACTTATCAGTTGGTGTTTTGAAAAAACACTGCTGAATTTTGCATAGGCGAATATCTTTTTTATCCATGATAAGGAGACGGTTAATGAGAGGATTTATGAAATTATTTTTTATGGCCCGATTTACTCCAATAATGGCCCTGGTGCTGTTGATGGCCGCTTGCGGCGGAGAATCAGAAAAACAGGATGTCTCCAATGATCCAGCCACCACGTCCTTCACAGTGACTCCATCGGACAAAGGCTGGTACACAGTTTTAGGTGATCACACACCCACCACAGAAAATACGGCCACTGGAATGCTCCTTACATCGGCGGTGTACTACAGGTCATTTTTCACCTTCGATCTTTCCGGGGTAACTGGCACAACGGTAGTCAATCCGGTGCTGCGCCTGGGGGTTTATTCGATGCAGTCGGTGGTTGAAGAGATGGAGTCCTTCTGTATTTATGAAGTTTCCACCGACGTTACCACCCTGGTAGCTGGCGGAACCGGCTTAACGGCTATATATGACGATCTGGGAACGGACTCCCTGGGGGGAGGTGCCAATTATGGTTGTTTCGATGTCCTGATTTCTGATGTGGGATCGGGCACACCATTGACCATCCCTTTAAATGCGTCCGCCGCAGCCGATTTATCCGCAGCTTTGGGGGGAAGCTTTTCCATCGGCATTGCCGGATCCTCCCTGGACCCGGTTGGTGGAGCCCAAAATGTGGTGTTCAGCTACGGCGATGCCACGGATGCCGAACGTATCTATGACCTGCAACTGGATACCTATTAGAAGCTATTTCAAAAAAACATCTATGCCTCCGGCGGGCCGGTGGGCCATGGCCCCTGCTGGGGGTTTGGGGGCAAAGCTCCCGAATTGTTAATTTCGAGAGGGCTGGTAGAGTATCTCCTGATGGCAGGCGGACCCCAAAACCGCCTGCCTTTTGCTTAAAATAATGGCTTTCGAAATTCTGCCGCACCTCAGGGCTGAGCCGCAGTTTTGGCTGATTTTTCCAGCCATTCATTAATTTCAGGCTCCATTTCTGATCGGCACTCCTCATACACCCCGGCATCTCTCACCTCGAATCAGGGCAACTCGTTCATTTCATCAGATAGAGAACGCAACCCCCACGCGGAGGCTGGCAGAATACCTTCGACATAAAACACGGAACAAGATAAATATCCGTTTATCCATTCCTCCTGTTTTTAGATAGCCTACCCGGGCCAGGGGAACCACAAAGTACTTGAGGGATTCCAAAGACGGCAGACTTTTTTTGCCGGCGGCGGTCAGTAGCATATAATCAGGCAACCTGCACTGCTGGCCTCGGCGGCAGGCCTTGAGCAACCAATTAGACACCCTGGGGGTCCCCAATGGAAAAGCCAGCCGGATATGTCGGTATCGATTACCTGAAGAGGGCCGCGAACCAACTCGCCGAATTAAAGGAACTGACCCACAGCCTGTTGCAGATCAAGCCCGGTGACTCAATCCTCGACCTGGGCTGCGGCCCGGGGCTGGACACTGTTCCCATGGCAAAACTTGTTGGCGAAACGGGCCGGGTAGTCGGAGTGGATGTGGACGAGGAAATGCTGGAATCCGCCGAGACCAACGCCCGCAAGGAAAGCGTGCATGGCTGGACCAGCCACCGCAAAGCAGATGTGCGTGCGCTGCCCTTTGATGATTCCGAGTTCGACGGAGTGAGGGCCGAGCGTCTGTTCCAGGTGCTGGATGGCAGCTTTGCGCCTGAAGAGATTATGGCGGAAGCCCTCAGGGTGCTGCGCCCCGGCGGGAGACTGGTGCTGGCGGACACCGACTGGGCGAGCGCATCGGTGGACTTTGACGACTTTGAGTTGGAAAGACGGCTCATGGCCTTTTTCGCACGGCACCTGCGCCCGAACGGCCTTGCGGGCAGGCAGTTCCTGCGCCTCTGCCGCGAGCAGGGACTGATGGATCTCCAGGTGCAAATCCACCCCGTGCCCATGTACGATTTCGCCAAAACCCCGTTCGGGAACTGGCTGAAAAAGGAAGCCCTCGCGGCACAAATCGCCACCGAAAGTGAAATGGAATGCTGGGTGGATGAACTGGCCAGACGTACCAGCCAGGGCGTGTTCTTCGCGGTTACCAACATGGTTGTGGTTTCCGGCAAAAAGCAATAACCCCGCCTGAACTTTTCCCGGCATTCTGGGAGAGCACTGCCAGAGAATCCGTTTAATATGGCATGGCCGCCCAGCCTACAGCTATCCCATCTAGAGCCCACAATTCGGCGGGCGAATAACCACTTTGCATAGGGTGTTCACAACGGATTGAAATGAACTTTCTATCCGCCAGAAACTTTAGTTTATAAACTGGCTCGACACAATCCACAAAATTATTTGAAAATAACTTCCATATATGATAACCGAAATACAAATCATTCTGTCAGAGAATGATTCAACCCAAAACTGATGTTTTTCAGTCTTCTTCAAAAAAAAACAACCTGTAAAGAGGCCGCAATGGGAAAGCATATAATCAGTCGCAATAAAATCTTTATTTCAGTATATATATTAGCGGCGGTTTTTATGCTGGCTGGCTGTGGCGTGGACTCACCTGCTGATGGCACAAACAATGTGCCCGCTGATAGTCCCTCCTCGATAACCTCCATGATCGAACTTTTGCCGGGTGATCCCTCCTGTCCGTATGGTGGGCACAGGATATTTTATGGCATTGATGAAAACCAGAACGGCCTGTTGGATGAAGATGAACAGGACGGATACAACGATATTTGCAATGGGGCCGATGGCTTTAACATCATCCAGGACACCACCGTGGAGCCACCCGGCGATAATTGCGCAACAGGAGGAATCAAGGTTGATTCAGGGCTGGACCTGAACCGGAACGATATTCTGGAAGCAGAGGAAATTATCGATACCATTTATGTTTGTGATGGCATAAGTGGGACAGATGGAACCGATGGAACTGATGGATATAACATACTCCAGAAAACTGCTGAGGAATTGCCAGGTGAAAACTGCCCCGCAGGAGGCATAAAGATAGAATCGGGCCTTGATCTTGATCGCAGCAATATCCTGGAAGCCGAAGAGGTAACTGCCACGGAGTACATTTGCAACGGCACAAACTCCATCAGGCCTGCGGTGATCGCAAACACTCCGATGCAGGGAGCAACGGGCGTTCCTGTCAATCAAAACATCAGCGTCGCCTTCACCCACGACATGAACGCAGGGACGGTTAACAGCACCACCTTCCAGTTATACAACGATACGCTGAGTCAGCCTGTAACCGGCGCGGTGACCTATTCCAACAAGCTGGCCGTGTTCACTCCGGCAGAGCTGCTGGCCGAAGGTTCACAATTTACAGCCCGTATTACCACCGGAGCGGCTGACACCAATGGATTTACGCTGGCCACCGAGTTCACCTGGACCTTCTCCACGGGCAGCACACTGGATGGACCGCCGATTGTGACCGGCACCAATCCCACCGATGGAACGGGCAATGTGGGGATCGTGCCCCAGATAAAGGTGTCCTTCAGCCAGGACATGAACAGCGGCACCATAGATGCCGCCTCCTTCACCTTGGTGGACGACCTGGGCGAACCTGTGACCGGGTTGATATACTACGCCGACAAGGCGGCTACCTTCGTTCCCGCCACGCCCCTGAAGGAAAGCACCACCTACACCGCCAACGTGGCTGAAACTGTGGCCAACTTCCAGGGAATGACCATGGTGGCGCCATATACCTTCAGCTTTACCACGGGCTCCCGCTTCTGGCGTGGGGCCGAACTGGCGGAAACCCAGACCGGCGTGGATGCCTTCGGGCCTGAGGTAGGTATTGACCAGGCCGGCAAGGTCCATATTATCTGGCGGCAGAACGCCGCATCGCCCTATGACGCTGCGGTGGCCAACCGTGACCCCGCCACGGGAACATGGAGCGATTTGCTGATAGAGTGGGGAGCGGGAAATGTGAATAGTGTAAAAATGGCCGTGGCGCCCACTGGGGACGCCTATGCGGGCTGGGAGCAGGTTGATATTGACTCCGCAGGTCTAAGCGATATAGGCGTCAAGCATTTCGACCCAGCCAGTGGATGGGAAGTCGATCCCACAATTACCAGCCAGAATGGAACTAATAGCGCGGTTAATCCAGACTTGGCGGTAAACAGCAGCGGCCAGTTGCTACTTGGCTTTAATGAATCTGGCAATATCTATGGCCGCTTGTTTACCCCTGGTGTGGGATGGGGTGCCATTTCCGGCACAGCCGATGGCTCAACGGCAACGGATCAGTTTCCTGCCGTAACTCTTGACGACAGCAGCAACGGAGGAGTCATCTGGCTGCAGACGTCCCATCTTAATGTTTTTTGGCGTGACTATTCTGGCTCTGGTAATGACTGGGGCACCAAACCGCAATTCAACGGTGGGCAAGCACCCATAAAATATGCTGATGCCGATAGCAATCCGGACGGCAATGTGATTGCGGCATACCAGGTCAACTCGGCTGGTGCGACGGGCAGTGCTGACCTGATTAAGGCCAACGTGAGGATCGGGGGCACCTGGAGCGGCGTGACCATTCTGGCGGATGTGACCGACTATGTAGGCCAGCCCCATGTGGCCATCGATGACCTGAGCAACGCCATTGCCGTCTGGGCGGCCCACGATGGCAACAGGATGAGGATCAACGCCATCCGCTACGACGCGGTAAACGGCTGGGACAAGGATGAGTTCGATGTGCTGCAGCCCACCGTTATCGACGCAGGCATCGGCACAGCCACCCAGGTCCACATTGACATGGACAAGCATGGTAACGCCCTGGCCACCTGGATTGAGCTGGATGTATCAGGCATCCCCAGCGTCTTTGCCAGACGCTACCGGATGGGCACTGGCTGGGACGCCGCCGTGAGCCTGCTGGAATCGGGCAACGGCGAGGCCTCTGCGCCCAGGGTGGCCATGAATCCGGAGGGTGAGGCGGTGGTTGCCTGGAGCCAGATGGAACTGGATGAGTTCGAGGCGCAAATCAACACCAACATCTACGCCAATATGTTCAAGTAGACTGGTGTGCCAGGCGGGAATCGAACTCATGCACACAGTGGAAACTGTGGGATTCACACGCCAGGCCGCTGGTATCATAAGACTTAACAAGGCTGGGCTTTTGTGCTGTGAAATCCGGTTGTGCATGAAAGTTATGCGCATTTTTTAAAGGGGAGGCAAGGGGGAGGGGGAAAACTTAGGCATCCCTTTTCCGTGCAGGCTGACCTGCCCCCTTTAGATCGTTCCGGTTTTTGAGTTATAGTTTGGGCTGGACCGATCAAGGAGGATCGGCATGGCAAAGAAGAGATATATGGCCCCCGCGCGGAGGCGAAGTCTTTGATATAGCAGGAATCTGGTGGAGGCGGCGGGAATCGAACCCGCGTCCTATCAGGTGGTCAAGCAAGGTTTTCTACAGGCATAGCGGCGTTGTCGTCGTCACGCCTGGG
>JAOUPZ010000410.1 GCA_029879595.1 Deltaproteobacteria bacterium
TGTACTTCTTCTGTGCCTCCGACCAGTTCAACGCCTTGCAGAAGTTTCTCGGAATATCCCGGCGGGCCACCCGGAGGGTGATCATCAACGGCGGGGGGCACATCGGCCACGCCCTGGCCAAAAGGCTGGAGAAACGCAGGCTGGACGTGAGGATTCTGGAGATAAGCGAATGGCGCTGCCAGCAGCTCTCCCAGTGGCTGGATAAAAGCCTGATTCTTAACGCGGACGGCAACGACCCCATGGCCCTGAAGTCAGAGGGGGTGGAGCACGCGGACTTTTTCATAAACGTGACCTCCTCGGATGATGTGAACCTGGTATCCTCCACGCTGGCCAAGGGGATGGGAGTGCCCCGGACGGTGACCCTGGTCAAGCAGCCGGAGTTGATTCCCATGATCTCCCAGAGGAAGATATCCGATGTGGCTTTTTCGCCCCGGCAGCTCACCGCCCGCAAAATACTGCGCTTCGTGCGTGGGCAGCAGCTCGACTCGTTCTTTACATTCGCCAACAGCGATATTGAACTGCTGGAACTGAAGGTGAATCCCGGTTTG
Organism: Deltaproteobacteria bacterium; assembly: GCA_029879595.1. Taxonomy (GTDB): domain Bacteria; phylum SAR324; class SAR324; order SAR324; family JACQKK01; genus JAOUPZ01. The sequence continues at coordinate 549 of JAOUPZ010000410.1, forward strand.
CCCTGCCTGGACACTCCCATGGCCAGTCTGGCCCTGCCCGAAGGAGTGCTTATCGGCGCGGTGAGGCGGGAGGGGAGGATATTCATTCCCCGGGGGCATGACAGCCTTCAGGCCGGCGATCGGATACTGCTCATACAGCAGCGGCGGAACCGCAGGCTGACCAAGGCGCTGTTTCTGGAAGCCCCCGGGGGCGCGCAGGTCGTTCCGGACGCGGCGGCTAGCCGGAACGGGTGAGCCCGCCAAAGAAAAAACGTGGAAAGATCCGCTTGTTGGCAATAAATATCAGCTAAGGAAGGAATGATAGGGATATCAAGTCCCGTCCGGAGCATCTACACCCTGGGCCCGGAGGGAACATACAGCGAAAAGGCCGCCCGCAGGCTGCAGGAACTGCTGAGGAAAAAAGGGCCGGGCGAGCCGCCGCAGGTCATCTACACCAGGACCCTGCCGGAGGTGCTGGCCCGGACGGAGGCCGATGTGGAATCACTGGGCGTGCTTCCGCTGGAAAACTCGGACACCGGAACGGTGGCCCAGGCCCAGGACGCGCTGGGGCAGCACAAGGTGCGGATACTTCTTGAGATCAGCCTGAAGGTCATTTTCGACCTGCTGGCCAACGGCCCCCTGGAAAATGTGAAAGCGCTCTACACACAGCCGGTGGCCCTGGATCAGTGCGGACGATATCTATCAAAAAACCTGCCCGGAGCGGAGACCGTGCTCACCCATTCCAACAGCGAGTCGGGAGAGCTGTATCTGCGGGGGCGGGGCAAAGGCGTGGTGGCGGCCATAGTATTGCCCGAGTTCGCCGAAAGGCACCCGGCGGAAAGGGTGGCCAGGGGCATCCAGAACTATCAGCACAACACCACCAGGTTTGTGGTGGTTGGCGCGGTCTCCATGGCGGGGGAGCCGGATCTGTCCCGTGCCAAGTCCACCCTGCTGGTGGACCCCATGGAGGACCGGCCGGGACTGCTCTATGATATACTCAGCGTGTTCAAGCGGCACGGGCTCAACCTGACCCGGCTGGAATCGCGGCCCGCCTCCGGCAGGGCCTGGACATATGTGTTTTACCTGGACATCATTAACAACCCGTCCATCGGAGAAGCCCTGGAGGAGTTCCGGCGCGAGGGGATACGGGTGAACCTGTTGGGCAGTTACGACAGTCTGGAATGAAGGGCCAAGACAAAAAGGCCGGGCCGCTGAAACATGCGGAGCCGGCTGAATCAGCAATCCTGGAGGATATGAAGCCATGACAGAATTCGCCTATGAACCCATGTACTCCCTGGGGGAGGACAGGACCAGCTACCGGCTGCTAACTGACAAATACGTTTCCACGGGCACCTTTGAGGGAAGCCGCATCCTGAAGGTGGAGCCGGAGGCGCTGGTGGAACTGGCCCGCCAGGGATTCAGCGACATCAACTTCTTTTTCCGCACCAGCCACCTGGAATCCCTGCGCGCCATTCTGGATGATCCAGAGGCCTCCGGCAACGACCGGTATGTGGCCCTGACCATGCTGAAGAACGCCGTTATCTCCGCCGGTGGGGTGCTGCCCTCGTGCCAGGACACCGGCACGGCCAAGGTGTATGCCCTGAAGGGCCAGCAGGTGTGGACCGGCTTCGATGAGGCGGAAGCCTTCAGCCGGGGAGTGTTCCGCGCCTACGGCGAGGAGAACCTGAGGTATTCCATGAACGCTCCCATCAGCCTGTATGAGGAGGTGAACACCCGCACCAACCTGCCGGCCCAGGTGGATGTGCTGGCCACCGGCGGAGACGCCCTGAAAACACTGTTCATTGCCAAGGGGGGCGGATCGGCCAACAAGATGTTCCTGTTCCAGGAGACAAAGGCCATCCTCAATCCGGAAACGCTGCCCCAGTGGCTTTCGGTACGGCTGAAGATGCTGGGCACGGCGGCCTGCCCGCCGTACCATCTGGCGCTGGTTGTGGGGGGGCACAGCGCGGAGACCACCACCAAGACACTCTCCCTGGCCACTGCGGGCTATCTGGACAACCTGCCCGCCAAGGGCACCGGGTTGGGCGGGGCCATCCGCGACCGGGAAATGGAGGCCCAACTGGCCGTGA
>JAOUPZ010000409.1 GCA_029879595.1 Deltaproteobacteria bacterium
CCGGGCCCGTTTTTTCCACCAACCCTGCGAACTCCGTGCCGGGTACGCGCCTTTTGGGCCGGAACACCCCTGTTACCAGCCGGGCCAGAAAGGGAATGGCCTGGATGGTGGCGTTGTCGGTCCGGTTCACCGAGGTGGCGCAAACGCGCACCAGAACCTCTCCGCTCCCCGGCTCCGGCACTGGCAGATCATCGAACCGCAGAACATCGGGAGGACCGTATGTATCGTAATAAAGCGCTTTCATGGCGATTCTCCGGTAAAGATCGTTCCGGAAGGACGGGCTCAGCCCTGTCCGGGATCGTCTTCTTCTTTGGCCCGGTCCAGGCCATCGATTATCATTTCCAGACCAAACCTGAAGGAGTTTTCGGGATGGAGGCGGTTGATATCTCCCTTTAGGACGTATTCCCGCATGAACTCCACCAGGTTGGGAAACTCCTTGATGGGAATTGTCCCCTGAAGGGTCTGCACCAGATCCTTGACCTCCTCCATGTTTTCAAAGGGCGAGGCTGATTCCTGCAGGGCATGGCCATAAATATAGCTATCCATGACGTACAGTGCCCGGATGATCATCCCGTAGGAAAACCCGGTCCGCCGCAGGCAGCCGGACATGGCCTCGGTATAGCGCATGGCCGAATCAACGGGGTTCCTGCTGGCCTCCAGCATGCCCAGCGCCCAGGGATGCCGCAGGAATATTTGGCGGTAGGATTCGGCCCGCCGCCGCAGGGCGTCCTTCCAGTCGTCATCCGGGGACGGCAGGGGCACATCCTTCAGCAGAAGATCAATAACCCCCTCCAGCAGTTCCTCCTTGCTGGCCACATGGTTGTAAAGAGACATGGCCTTGACCCCCAGCCTGGTTCCCAGACGCCGCATGGACAGCCCTGAAATGCCTTCCTCGTCAGCCAGTTCTATCGCCGCCTGCAGCACCCGTTCCCGGGTCAGCGTCCGGCGGGGTTTTTTAGCGCCCGCATCGTCTCTGGTCGTCATCAACGATCCCCTCCCTGAAAAAAGAACACACGAAAATACACCTGACTCCTGTTTTAGTATTGACAGTCACTTTCAAAATACTTACGGTGTAAACATACAACGTATGCTTACGGTGTATGTTTCACTTTGAGCATATCGTACCGGCGGTGAAAAAAGCAAGGGCGGAACGGATGAAGAAGACTCCCGGAAAAATGGGGGCCCACGTTGATGATCCTTTCTCCACCCGGAAAACCGGTCCGCAACCGGCCACACGGAAAAGCGCCTGTGACCAGGACCGGGGTGCTCAAACAATAACCAACCAGGACGGAAAGACAATACCATGACCATCAGACAAATTATAACGGCTGTCATCACGCTGGCGCTGGCTCTGCCCGCGCTGGCCCCCCGGGCCCAGGGCATAGTGCCGGAGCGCCGGGATAGCAAGGGCAACGAGGAACTGGGCTGGCTGATCGCCCCCGCCCCCATAAAGGTGGAGGGAATCGGTGAGGCCGTCCCCGTGTTTGCGCTCCTGTCCAATTTTTACGAGACTACCGACCTGACCAGTGGCTACACCCTGCCGGGCGGGGATATTGAGGCCCGGTTCATATTTATTCGTGATTTTCCGCTGCTGACCCGGCATATCATGCTGTCCGCGGCGCGCTTCCATGCCAAGATGCCTTTCAGGCTGTTCAACCGGGGCATCGATTCGGACCCGGAGGACTATGTGCAACGCCTGGTGCGCTATAACGGAGGAGACTTCAAGGTCCGCCTGAATTTCTGGAAAGAACGCATTGAGTTCTTCCACCAGGAATCAAACATTGAGAACACCACCCTGGCCATCTATGACAAGGACGGCAATCTGCTATCCAATAATCCAACCACTGACAGCTACCTCAGCCGGGTTTACGGAGTGCAACTCGACCTGACAGACGACCCGCTGGACCCACGGCGGGGCGTTCATGTGGGGCGGAAAATCCTGCCCCGCAAGTCCGAGTTCGATATCATCAGCGACACCCAAACGGTGGATACCTCGCTGTCCCTGTATTTTCCCATGTTCGGCAAAGACACCCTGGTGTTCAACGCCTTCCGGTCGCGTTCCACCATCACCCGCAGCGGGGTCACCGATGAGGCCACCGCGCGGATCATCATGGATCAGGGCTGCGACATCGCCCAGCCCAGCTACGACGCCTGCAAGGCCGCGGAAGACAAGCTGGTGGGGGAGTTCCTGGCCTACAACCGGCACGGCCTGGCCACCCCGCTGGGTGGCGAATCCCGCCTGCGGGCCTATCCGCTGGCCCGCTTCAGTGCGGGTAACTCCAGCTTCTATGGCCTGGAGTACCGGCTCAATTTCGCCGACAGACCGGTGGATATCAACCTGTTGATGCTGGGGGGAGTGCGGACCCTGCTGCAAATGGCGTTTTTCTATGAGCAGGGCACGGTGAACGACGATGCGGGCAAGCTGGGCACCGGCATGAAGCCTTCCTATGGAATCGGCTTCCGGGCCCTGATATCGGGATTCATCTACCGGATGGACATCGCCAGGGGGGAGGAGGGCTCCAGCGTCAATGTGCTCTTTGACTACCCCATGAAGCTGACCCCCATGACCGAGTAGCAGGCCGCAGGGGAATGAGCAGTGGGATGAGCAGGGGGATGA
>JAOUPZ010000411.1 GCA_029879595.1 Deltaproteobacteria bacterium
AAGCCGTATTTCCATAGCGGCTTAAAGTCTTTTCCCCTTGCAATCACCATAATTTGGGCGATCTGAGTTTCTAGTCTATTCAATCTGTACGCCACTTCGACCCGCTCAATATTCGGCAGTCCGGAGATTGTCTCTTGTGGATCGTGGTAAGAAATAGCGGTTTGCGTCTCGATATTACTACTATTCCAGAGTTCATCTGCCTTCTTAAATCGAAGAAGAACTTTATTGTCGAACACAAAGTACGCTGTTTCGTGCCGCGGCAGGATATCCACTGTTGGCAAGTTGCCCAACCGATCCATTGCATGATTGACGGCAGCATTGTGAATATATGTAGCGCGCGTCCTTCGGAAAAGCCGTGATCTATTTGGAAGTTCCCACCAATCGGAAAAGGCAGAGTGAAAAACTTCCTGGAGATAGGTTTCATACGGAGCGAGGATCCCCCTCACGTCTTCCATTGATAATCTATTCATGCGGCCTCCATGGTTGATGTCTGCCTGATATTACGATACCGTTTTTGCAAATGCAACAATAAAATTGCATTGATTGTTGCAGTTTTAACTCGACCTTAAATAAGCGCTCATGCATAATGGTCACATAGGAGGTGACCCCATGAACCGATTGAGCACAGAGCAACGCGCCCGTATTATCGGCTGTTTGGTTGAAGGGATGAGTATCCGCGCCACTGTCCGCATGACTGGCGCGGCCAAGAACACGGTTGCAAAGCTGCTGGTTGATCTTGGCGATGCTTGTTGGGAGTTCCAAGACAAGACCCTGCGAAACCTGCCTTGTAAGCGCGTCCAGGTGGACGAGATTTGGTCTTTTTTCTATGCCAAACAGCGCAACGTGCCCGATGAGTTCAAGGGCAGGTTTGGCTATGGGGACGTTTGGACTTGGACGGCTATCTGTGCGGATACCAAGTTGGTGCCCACCTGGTTTGTTGGGTCACGCAACCTTGAGGCAGCGGAGGCCTTCATTGACGATTTGGCACCCAGGCTGGCAAACCGTGTTCAACTCACATCAGACGGCCTCAAAGCCTATTTGTATGCCGTTGATGCGGCTTTCGGCGGTGAGATTGATTATTCCATGCTGGTGAAGATTTATGGCCAGTCACCAGAAGGCCAAAAGCGTTATAGCCCCCCTCAGTGCGTTGGCGCTGAGAAGCATCCAATTATTGGCAAGCCTGACCCCAAGCACATCAGCACCAGCTATGTAGAGCGCCAGAATCTCACCATGCGGATGAGCATGCGCCGGTTTACCCGACTGACCAACGCCTTTTCAAAGAAAGTCGAGAACCTTTCGGCGGCTGTCTCCCTGCATTTCATGTACTACAATTTCGGGCGCGTCCATCAGACCTTGCGGGTCACTCCGGCTATGGAGGCGGGTGTGGCTGACCACGTTTGGAGCCTTGAAGAGATAGCCGGTTTGCTTGATCGGTCAAACTGACCCACTACCGTCTGGTTTCATGCCTTGCCATCGGGAGGCAAATACGCAAAGAATGCTTTATCCGTCTGTATGTATCACATAACCCGATATGTCCTGCACAAGCGCATTCATGAGCCATCGCCAGCCGAAAAAACTCCCGGTTATCATAATCATAATGGCTGCGGTATGGGGTCTGGCGGCAGCGCCGGGACTGCCCGCCGCCGAGGCCCGGGTGGCGGTGGCCAGCAATTTTCTTACGGTGGCCCAGAAACTGGCCGAGGATTTCGCCCGGCAGTCCTCCCACCGCATAGCGGTTAGCGCCGGGTCCACGGGAAAGCTTTACGCCCAGATACAAAACGGAGCCCCGTTCGACGTCTTCATGGCGGCTGATACGGAGCGGCCGGCTCTGCTGGAAAAGCAGGGGCGCGCCCTGGCCGGCTCACGGTTCACCTACGCCACCGGGCGGCTGGCGCTGTGGGCGCCCGGGACACCCGGCGGGGAGGCGCAGTGCCGGGCCCTGCTGGAAGAAGGCCGGTTCCGGCGGCTGGCCATTGCCAATCCCAAAACCGCTCCCTATGGACTGGCCGCACGGGATACCTTGCGCAGCCTGGGCCTGTGGGATGGGTACGGCTCCCGGCTGGTGATGGGGGAGAACATTTCCCAGGCCCTGCAGTATGTTTTCACGGGCAACGCCCAGTTGGGGCTGGTGGCCTGGGCCCAGCTGAAGGCTCTGGGTGAGCGGGCCCGGGGTTGCCGCTGGCTGGTTCCCCAGGAACTCCACGCTCCCATAGACCAGCAGGCCGTGGTGCTGGGGCGCCCCGGCGGGGCCAACCCGGCTGCGCTGGCTTTTGCAAACTACCTGAAGGCCCCCGAGGCCGCTGGCATAATCAGATCCCACGGATACACGCTTCCATGAACGGTCTCGAACAGTTTCCAGGGCTGGGCCCGCTGTGGCTGACCGTAAAGCTGGCCGCAATCACGGTGCTGATTCTGCTGTCCGGAGGCACTCCGCTGGCCTGGTGGCTGGCCGGTACGCGCTCCCGGATCAAGGTGGCCATCCAGGCCGTGGTGGCCCTGCCCCTGGTGCTGCCCCCCACCGTGCTGGGGTTCTATCTGCTGATCTCCCTGGGGCCGCGGGGCTTTATCGGGGGGCCCTGGGCTATTTT